>JAYRLJ010000430.1:0-2470 GCA_041905305.1 Hylemonella sp.
TCGCCCAGGTTCAGGGTCGACAGCAGTTCCTGCGCCTGTGCGGCAGAGACTTCGGTGAAGACGGCCATGTCAGAAGTTCAGGACGTTCCACACCCGCTGGCCGCTGCCGGGCTGCACCTCGTAGGCTCGTGCACCACCCTTGGGCTGCACGGTGATGCTCTGGGTCTGCCCGGCGTAGCGCACCTCGTCGATCAGGGTGGCGCCGTCTTCGACACGGATGCGTTCCACTTTCTGGTTCTTGCGGCCCTCCAGGGGCGCTGGAACGGCCGCCGAGGGGGGTGTCTGGGCCTGCAGCGGGGTGCAGGCGAGGGCGAGGCACAGGGCAATGGGGACACGCATGCCCGCATTGTAAAACCCGTACCCGGCCGGCTCAGCCGGCCGTTGCCGGTGTCATTCGCACTCGGCGACGATGATCTTGCAGCCGCTGGCGCCGCACTCTTCCATGGCCTTCGTCCGGGCGACGGCCAGGGTGCCGCCGAAACCGATGCCGGAGTTTTTCTTCGACGATGCATAGGCGCCGCACTTGTCAAAACGCACCACCACCTTGCAGTTCTTGTTGCCCTGCTTCTTGCACTCGGCCAGCGCTTCGCGGCCAGCTTCATCGCGCGAGGCGGCGCCGGTGATGACGCCGTAGCCGGGGTCGGTGTCACCTTCTTCGTCATCCACGGCAATCGCGCCAGCGGCAAACGCGCCCATGGGGAGGATTAAACTGGCAAGCAGCAGCAGGCGGGGGAGTGTTTTCATGATGTTGTCTCCTGGAGTACATCTGGTTTTTGGGCTGTCCAGACTACCCCCGCACCCTGACTGAAACCTGAACACGATCCCATGTCTGAAACTGTTGCCCCCAAGACACTGCTGCTGGTTGACGGCTCCAGTTACCTCTACCGCGCGTTCCATGCCATGCCCGACCTGCGTGCCGTGCCAGGGGACCCGACCAGCCCGGCTACCGGCGCCATCCGCGGCATGATCAACATGATGCAGAAGCTGCGCAAGGATGTGCAGGCGGACTACGCCGCCTGCGTGTTCGACGCCAAGGGTCCGACCTTTCGCGACACCCTGTACCCGCAGTACAAGGCCAACCGCTCGCCCATGCCGGACGACCTGCGGGCCCAGATCGAGCCGATCCACGAAGTCGTGCGGCTGCTGGGCTGGAAAGTGCTGGACGTGCCCGGTGTGGAGGCCGACGACGTGATCGGCACGCTCGCCGTCACGGCGGCGCAGCAGGGCATTGAGGTGGTGATCTCCAGCGGTGACAAGGACCTGAGCCAGCTGGTGAATGCGCACATCACCGTGATCGACACCATGAACGGCAAAAAGCGCGACGTGGCCGGCGTGACCGAGGAATTCGGCGTGCCGCCGGCACTGATGGTGGACTACCAGGCGCTGGTGGGCGACGCAATCGACAACGTGCCCGGCGTCGAGAAGGTCGGCCCGAAGACGGCCGCCAAGTGGCTGCAGGAATACGGCTCGCTGGACGCGCTGCTGGCGCGCGCCGGCGAGATCAAGGGCGTGGCCGGCGAAAACCTGCGCAAGGCCGTGGGCTGGCTGCCCACCGGCCGCGCGCTGCTGACCATCAAGAAGGATTGCGCCCTCGACGGCCATGTGGACGGGCTGCCCGCGCTGGACGGCATTGCCATCGGCCCGATGGATGTGGAGGCGCTCAAGGCCTTCAGCGAGCGCTATGGCTTCCGGGGGCTGGTCAAGTCACTCGGGGGCGACGAGCCCGCCGGCACGGCGGCACCGGCCGTGGCGCCCGACGCGTCGGCCCCGGGCCTGTTCGACGAGCCGGCGGCGCCCGCGGCGCCACGCGTGTCGAGCCTGAAATACGACACGGTGCTGGGCTGGGACGCCTTTGACGCCTGGCTGGCCAGGGTGCAGGCCGCAGACCTGGTGGCGGTGGACACCGAAACCACGTCGCTGGACGAAATGCGCGCCGAGATCGTGGGCATCTCTTTCAGCGTGACGCCAGGCGAGGCGGCCTACATTCCGCTGGCGCACAACTACGGCGACGCGCCAGTGCAGCTGCCGCGCAACGAGGTGCTGGCGAAGCTCAAGCCCTGGCTGGAAGACGGCACCAAGAAGAAGCTCGGCCAGCACATCAAGTACGACCGCCATGTGTTTGCCAACCATGGCATCGAAGTGCAGGGCTATGTGCACGACACCATGCTGCAAAGCTATGTGCTGGAAGTGCACAAGCCCCACGGCCTGGCCAGCCTCGCCGAGCGCCACCTGGGCCGCAGTGGCATCAGTTATGAAGATCTGTGCGGCAAGGGCGCGCACCAGATTCCGTTTGCCCAGGTCGATGTGGCCAAGGCGGCCGAATACTCGTGCGAAGACAGCGACCAGACGCTGGACGTGCACCGGGTGCTCTGGCCTCAGATCGAAGCCAACGCCAAGCTGAAGTTCATCTACGAACTGGAGATCGCCAGCAGCGAGACGCTGTACCGGATCGAGCGCAACGGCGTGCTGA
>JAYRLJ010000052.1:0-6925 GCA_041905305.1 Hylemonella sp.
AGCAGCAGCATCAAGCAGGCGATGGAGCAGCCCGACACGAAAAAGCGCGCCGACGCCGCCGGCATCGAGATCCGCTACCTGCCGCCGGCGGCGCTGGCCGCCCAGGTGAAGCAGGAGACCGAGTTCTGGGCCAAGACCATCAAGAGCGCCGGCATCACCGCCGACTGATCGTCTCGATTGATCCGCCCTTGCGCCGGCATGGTTCCCATAGCCGGCGCAGCGGATGCAAAAACGCACGAACTGTCACTTCCGGACACGTTATTTCACGCCACAGACGGCGTGATTTGTGGCAAATTTCTGCTTGTGCCAAGCCGCCGGCCCGCTCCTGCGGCCAGCCTTTCGGATGAGGAGATCTTCCATGCAACAGACCCCTGACCGCCGCCAGCTGCTGCTGGCCGCCTCAGCCACCGGCGTCGCCGCCCTGCTGGCCGCCTGCTCCACGCCGCCGGAGCCCAAGGCCGAAGCCCCCGCGCCGGCAGCGCCACCGCCAGTGGCCACCCTGCCACCGCCGGAAAAGATTTCCGATGCCACCACGCCACGCGCCTACCGCCGCGACGCGGCCAGCCACCTGTATGGCAAAAACGGCGAGCGCATCTTCAAGGGCAAGCTGCCGCCGCTGCTCTATGCCGTGGGCGTGCTGCAGGTGGAGGTGAACAGCCGCGGCGAAGTCATCGGCACCAGCTGGATGCGCGCGCCGCGCCATGCACCCGAAGTGATGGCCGAGATCGAGCGCACCGTGCGCCAGGCCGCGCCCTTCCCGGCCCCGGTCCGCATGGGCCGCGTCACCTACACCGACACCTGGCTGTGGCACAAGAGCGGCCGCTTCCAGCTCGACACGCTGACCGAAGGCCAGACCTGAGTACTCCCTGCAACACGCCAACGGCCCGCACCTGCGGGCCGTTGTCCTTTTGGGGGCTGCCAGGCGCGCCGCCCGATATCATGGCCGCTCAATGGCAGCCGACCTGCGCGCCAACCCGCACACCCGCCACCCAAGACACCATGCCCCGCTTTGCCGCCAACCTGACCCTGCTGTTCACAGAACTGCCCTTCCTGGAACGCTTCGCGGCCGCCCGCGCCGCCGGCTTCAGCGCGGTGGAATGCCAGTTCCCCTACGCCCATGACAAGGCCGCGCTGGCACAGCAGCTGCAGGCGCACGGCCTGCAGCAGGTGCTGCTCAACCTGCCCGCTGGCGACTGGGACGCCGGTGAGCGCGGCATTGCCTGCCACCCGGACCGCGTGGCCGAGTTCCGTGCGGGCATCGACCGGGCCATCGACTACGCCACCGCGCTGGCCTGCCCGCAGGTGAACTGCCTGGCCGGCATCGTGCCCGCCGGCGTGAGCCCGGCACAGGCCGAAGCCACCTTCATCGACAACCTGCGCCACGCCGCCGCGCGCCTGCAGGCGGCCGGCATCCGGCTGCTGATCGAGCCTATTAACCGCTACGACATCCCCGGCTTCTTCCTCAGCACCACGGCGCAGGCAGCGGCGCTGATCGAGGCCGTGGGCAGCGACAACCTGTACATCCAGTACGACCTCTACCACGCGCAACGCATGGAAGGCGAGCTGGCGGCCACAGTGCAGAAGCACCTGCCGCGCATTGCCCACATCCAGCTGGCCGACAACCCGGGCCGCCACGAGCCCGGCACCGGCGAGATCAACTTTGCGTTCCTGTTCCGCCACCTCGACGCCATTGGCTACACCGGCTGGGTCGGCTGCGAATACAAGCCGCAGGCCGGCACGGTCGAGGGCCTGGGCTGGATCCAGGCCTTGCGCCAGTGAACCAGGCCATAGGTGGCCGGCGCTCTAGGCAAAATGGGCGTCGGGTGCTATCATTTTTGCCAGTAATCTGTCTGCCCTGCCGTGAAGCACGCCGGCGTCGCCCCCCGTGCCCGCAGACTCCCGATAACCAGTACAACTAGCGTCCAGAATGGAGAACGGCGTTGTGGCCATTGTCGAACGTTGATGCGCCGCTGATCGAAGGTGATCTTTCCACCACCTCGGCACTGGTGGTCGACAGCAATCCCACCTCGCGCGCCATTCTGGTCAACCAGCTGCGCGACTTCGGCGTGGGCTCGGTCTCGCAATGCACCCGGGTGGTGGACGCGCGCCGCCAGCTCGAATTCAAGACCTACGACATCGTCCTGTGCGAGCACTACTTCGGCAAGGACTCCGCCACCGGACAGGAACTGCTGGACGACCTGCGGCGCAACCAGCTGCTGCCTTTCTCCACCGTGTTCGTCATGGTGACGGCCGAGGCCAGCTACACCAAGGTGGCCGAAGCCGCCGAGTCCGCGCTGGACGGCTACCTGCTCAAGCCGCACACGGCCACCGGCCTGGGCGAGCGCCTGCAACAGGCACGCCAGCGCAAGATTGCCCTGGCCGACATCTTTGCCGCCATTGAGGCCGAGGAGTTTGCCCACGCAGCCGACCTGTGCATGGCGCGCTTCGAAAGCCGTGGCGCCTTCTGGCTCTATGCCGCGCGCATCGGCGCCGAGCTGCTGATGCGCGTCGAACGCTACAACGACGCGCAGAAACTCTACGAGGCCGTGATCGCTGCCAAGACGCTGCCCTGGGCCAAGCTCGGCGTGGCGCGCGCCCAGCTGGGCGATGGCGAGGCCACGCGCGCCATCAGCACGCTGGAAAACCTCATCACCGAAGAGCCCAGCTACGCCGACGCCTACGACGTGCTGGGCCGCGCGCAGTTCGAACTGGGCCGCTTCGACAAGGCGCTGGCCACCTACAAGATGGCCTGCACCATGACGCCGCACTCCATCGCCCGCCTGCAGAACCTGGGCATGATGACCTACTACAGCGGTGACCGCGTGGAGGCGGAGAAGATCCTCGGCAAGACGGCGCGCACCGGGCTGGAATCGAAGATGTTCGACCCCCAGACCCTGGTGCTGCTGGCCTTTGCCCGGCTGGAAAGCGGCGACCGCAAGGGCCTGATGCACTGCCAGGACGACTTCAACAAGCTGCTGGAGCGCCACGAGAAGAACCCGCGCTACCGCCGCCTGGCCGACATCGTCGATGCGCTGCTGCTCATCCTCGACCGCCAGTTCGCCCGCTCGGTGGAGGCGGTGCGCGACATGGCGGCACGGGTGAAGGAGCCCAGCTTCGATTTCGAGTCGGCCACCAACCTGCTGGCACTCATGGGCCAGCTGGCCCACAAGGCCATCCAGCTCGACGAAGTGGACAAGGTGGTGGACACGCTGGGCATGCGCTTTTGCACCAGCCGCTCGCTGGCCGAACTGCTGGCCGGCTCGGCCGCGGTGTACCCCGACTATTCGGAACGCATCCGCCAGAGCAACACCCGCGTTCTGAAGTACGCCGAGAACGCCATGACACTGAGCATGCGCGGCGACCCGACAGCGGCCGTGAAGGACCTCATCATCCACGGCGAAGAAACACTCAACGCCAAGCTGGTGGAAACCGCCTACCTGGTGCTGCAGCGCTATGCGGCCAAGATCCAGGATCTGGACAAGCTGACGGAGATCGTGCAGACCCTGCGCAGCCGCTTCGGCCCGGCCAGCGTGCGCCCCTCTCTGGGCGAACCGCAACGGGAAGCCGGCGCCCTGCGCCTGCGCACCCTGCCCAAGGCGGACGGCTCACCCGCCGCAGTTTTCTCGGCGGGTGAAGCGCCGCAAGAGGCCTAGCGGGTAGAATCCCCGGCACGCACAAGCGACCCAGGAAGCGTGGCAGAGTGGTCGATTGCACCGGTCTTGAAAACCGGCGACGGGCAACCGTCCGTGAGTTCGAATCTCACCGCTTCCGCCAAAGGCAGTCGCCCCACCATCTGCGTCCGCTGCGGCCTACCCTCAACGCACAGCGTCTCTCACGCCACCCCAGCCACCCGCCGCAGCACCATCTGCCCCAGCCACGCCCCCAGCACCATGCTGGCCACGGCGATGACGCTGGAGACCGACAAGGTGGCCAAGCCGGCCAGGCCCTGGCCGATGGTGCAGCCCATGGCGAGGATGCCGCCCAGCGCCATCAGCACGCCACCGCCGAGGTTGCGTAGCATCTGCGGGCCGTTGGGTAGCGACCAGGCAAACTGGCGCCCCACCACGGCGCTGAGCCAGGCGCCAACGAAGGTGCCGAGCACGGTGGCCGCACCGAACTTGAGGCCAAAGCCCAGCCGCTCCATGGTGAGGTAACGCAGCAGGTCCTGCGCCGGCGCCACAAAGGCCAGCGCCGTGGCCACCGGCGTGTCGAACTCGTCCGCACCGGCCACGCTGAGGTACCAGCTGGCTGCCACCAGCACGCCCACCAGGGCGCCGGCCAAGGGTTGGCGCCAGCCGCGCCAGGCCGAGCCTTGCGGCGCACGCAGCAGGTAGATAGCCGCCAGCACCAGCAGCGCAGCGGTGACCGCCCAGGCCGGCACGCCGCCCAGCAGCGCTGGCAGGCTGGCGGCCGGCAGTTGCACCGCCGGGCCGGCCAGCCGCTCGCGTACCGGGGCCAGCACACCCTCCAGGCTGGCCATGATGGCCAGCACGAACACCAGCCAGGTCAGCAGGGCCGCGCCCTGCCCTTGCGCGGCACGCACCACCAGCCGGCCGGGGCAGCCACCGGCGAACATCATGCCGGCGCCGAACAGCGCGCCGCCGACCACCAGCCCCAGCAGGGGCACGCTGGCACGCAGGTAAGGCGTGCCGGAAAGATCCACCAGGCCCGCACTAGCCAAGCCCTGTGTGCCGAGCAGGGTGACAGCCATGGCCAGCACGAAGGCGCGCAGGCGGGCCTGGTCCTTGCCGTCAAAGGCGTCGGCCAGCGCGGCGCGGGCACAGAAGGCGCTGCGCTGCAGCACCACGCCCAGCACAAACCCCAGGATAAGACCGGCCCAGACGCTCAGGCCCAGGGCGTTGTTGGCAGCTTCGGTGTTCAAACTCAATTCCTTTCAGTAGATCGCGGCGCGTGCAAGCAACCGGGTTCAGCTCCACAAATCCAGCGGCGGATCGTGCACCACGGCACGCAGGATGTCGGTGCGTGAGACGAAGCCGGCGAGGTAACCCGCTTCATTGACCACCGGCAGGCCCGGCAAATGGGTGTCGAGCAGCACGCGGGCCACGCGGCGCAGGTCGGTCGTCTCGTCCACCGCGGTGATGGGCGTCCACATGACCTCGGCCACCGGCTGCGCCAGCAGCGCGCGCCAGACCAGCGCGCTGGTGTCGGGCGATGGCAGCCGCTCGGGCTGCAGCAGTTCGGCCCGCGTGAGCAGGCCCACCAGCCCCCCCTGCGCGTTGACCACCGGCGCCTGCCCCAGCCCTTGGGTGAAGAGCAGTTGCCAGGCGTCAAGCACCGACATCTCGGCCGGCACGGTGGTGACGCCGCGGGTCATGACATCGGCCACCCGGCTCAGCGGGTGGCGCTGCACCTGGGGCGCCGCCGCCTTGGCGTAGGCCGCCAGCGGGCTGCGCGGCGCGCCCGCCGAAGCGCCCGGACCGGACGCGACCGGCGGCTGGGTCAGCACATGTTCCTGCATGGGTTCGATGGCGCGCGTGCGGGCTGCGGCGCGCACCGAGGCCACCTGCCGCAGCTCTTCCATCGCGCCCTTGAACTCCCGCCCCGTCACGCCATAGACCGAGAACATGCCATCCCTCCGTGTTGTGATGCAGCCGACTATAGCGGCGACTCGATTGCGTCGGCCTGCCCGGCCACCGCTAGTCGGCCAGGAACAGCGACTGCAAATCGCTCAGGAAATCGAAGCCGCGCTCGGTGGGCAGCACGCGCGCCAGATCGCGCGTGATCCAGCCTTTGCGCTCGGCCTCCTCCAGCCCCTGCTGGATAGCGGTGAGCGCCAGGCCGGTGCGTTCGCTGAACTCGGCCAGCGCAAAGCCCTGGCGCAGCCGCAACGCATTCAGCATGAACTCGAACGGCAGGTCAGCGCGTTTCACTTCCTCTTCCTGCGCCATGGCCTGGCCGGCCAGCGCGCGTTCCATGTACAGGCGAGGCTCGCGCGTGCGCACCTGGCGCACGATGCGGTGGGCAAAGCTGAGCTTGCTGTGCGCGCCGGCACCGATGCCGAGGTAATCACCGAACTGCCAGTAGTTCAGGTTGTGGCGGCAGTGGTGGCCGGGCTGGGCATAGGCCGAGACCTCGTAGCGCTGCAGCCCGGCCAAGCCGGTGCGCTCGGTCAGCAGGTCGAGCATGGCGTAGGCCTCGTCGTCCTCCGGTACCTGCGGCGGGTGCTTGGCGAAGTAGGTGTTGGGCTCGATGGTCAGGTGGTAGATCGAGAGGTGGGGCGGTGCAAAGGCCAGCGCCTGGTCCACGTCCTGGCGCAGCTCGGCCAGCGTCTGGCCCGGCAGTGCGTACATCAGGTCGAGGTTGAAGGTGTCGAAGCTGCGCGCGGCTTCCTCCAGCGCGGCCAGCGCCTGGGCGCGGTCGTGCACACGGCCGATGGCTTTCAGGTGCGCGTCGTTGAAGCTCTGCACGCCCACCGACAGGCGCGTGACGCCGGCGGCGCAGAAGGCGCGGAAGCGGTCTTTCTCAAAGGTGCCGGGGTTGGCCTCCAGCGTGATTTCGCAGTCGGGGCTGAGCTTCAGGCGCGCGCGCAGGGCCGAGATCAGCCGCTCGATGGCCTCGGGTGAAAAGAGGCTCGGCGTGCCGCCGCCGAAGAAGATGCTGACGACACTGCGGCCCCAGACCAACGGCAGCGCGGCATCCAGGTCGGCCAGCAAGGCGTCGATGTAGCGCTGCTCGGGTAGATCCTGCTGACGCATTTCATGCGAGTTGAAGTCGCAGTATGGGCACTTGCGGATGCACCAGGGCAGGTGCACGTAGAGCGACAGCGGCGGCAGGCTGCTCAGTTGCAACGTGCCGGGGCGCAGGTAATGCTGGATGTCACGCATGGGGCTCCCCCCCGTGGCTGGCCCACTGCGTGTGGCCGCCTCCCCCCACCAGGGGGCAACGCCAGTGGCCCCGCGAAGCC
>JAYRLJ010000052.1:6935-13670 GCA_041905305.1 Hylemonella sp.
TCCACGGCGTTTCCCGCCTTAAGCCCAACACGGCGGGCAAGTTTGCGGCGCGGGGGATGCCTCATGCCATCCATCTTTCCCGGATCAATTCGACCATGGCCTTGGCTGCGCGGCCGCGGTGGCTGTGGGCGTTCTTCACCTCGGTGGGCAATTCGGCGAAGGTCTGACCGAACTCGGGGATGTACATCACCGGGTCGAAGCCGAAGCCGTTGTTGCCACGGCGCTCGCGCGTGATCTCGCCGCTGACGCGGCCCACCGCGATCAACGGTTCCGGGTCGTCGGCCGAACGCAGCGCCACCAGGGTGCTGACCATGGCCGCACGCCGGTTGTCGATGTGCTGCATCTGCTCCAGCAGCGCGGTGACGTTGTTGTCATCGCCCTTGGCATAGCCAAACTGGGTGGCGTAGAAGGCGGTGTCCACGCCGGGCAGGCCACCGAAGGCGTCGACGCACAGACCGGCGTCGTCGGCCAGCGCCGGCAGGCCGCTCAGGCGCGCGGCGTGGCGCGCCTTGGCCAGCGCGTTCTCGACGAAGGTGCGGTGCGGTTCCTCGGCTTCGGGAATAGCCAGGTCACCCTGCTTCACCAGCTCCAGCCCGAGCGGCGCCAGCATGGCCTGCAGCTCGCGCAGCTTGCCCTGGTTGTTGGAGGCCAATACCATTTTCTGCATCAAATCGTGCTCCGTACCTTATGAGGAATGCGCCGTCAGCTACTACTCTGATAGCGCCTCGGTCTGCAGACGGATCAGCTCGGCAATGCCCTGGTCGGCCAGTTCGAGCAGGGCGTCCATCTCCTGGCGGCTGAAGGCCACGCCCTCGGCCGTGCCCTGCACTTCGATGAAGTGGCCGGCGCTGGTCATCACCACGTTCATGTCGGTGTCGCAGGCCGAGTCTTCGGTGTATTCAAGGTCCAGCAGCGGCGTGCCCTGCACGATGCCGACCGACACCGCCGCCACATGGCCGGTGATGGGCGACTCGCTCAAGGTGCCGGCGGCCAGCAGCTTGTTCACTGCGTCCTGCGCTGCGACGAAGGCGCCGGTGATGGCCGCGGTGCGGGTGCCGCCGTCGGCCTGCAGCACGTCGCAGTCGAGCGTGATGGTGCGCTCGCCCAGCTTGGCCAGGTCGAACACCGCGCGCATGGAGCGGCCGATGAGGCGCTGGATCTCCTGCGTGCGGCCGCTTTGCTTGCCGCGCGCGGCCTCACGGTCGCTGCGGGTGTGGGTGGCACGCGGCAACATGCCGTATTCGGCTGTCACCCAGCCCTCGCCGCTGCCGCGCTTGTGCGGCGGTACGCGCTCTTCCACCGAGGCGGTACAGAGCACGCGCGTGTTGCCGAACTCGATCAGCACCGAGCCCTCGGCGTGCATGGTGTAGTGGCGGGTGATGCGCACCGGGCGCAGCTGGTGGGCGGCACGCTGGCCGCTGCGGAGGTAGTCGCTCATGGTGGATCTTTCTTGCTGGCAATGAAAGGGCAGGCCCCGCCGGCCGCCGTCAGGCCTTGCGCGCGGCGGTGCGGCGGATGGCTTCGTTGATCTCGGCAATGGAGCGCTCGATGGTCTCGTCGTCCAGGTCTTCGTGGACGTTGTCGAGCATGCTGGCCTGCACCGTGGAGGCGAACACGCCTTCGTTGATGCTGTCGGTGCTGACGCCGCCGCGGGTGGCCTCGAAGGCGTCGGGCGTTTCCCATTCGAGCGCGATCACGGTCACGTTGTCGCTGCTGCCGCCGGCCTTGGCCAGCGCTTTTTCCACCAGGTCGGGCACCGAATGGGACACCGGCTTCAGCCCGACCTCGTAGACGATCTCGACGTCGCTGAGCGAGCTCCACAGGCCGTCGGAGCACAGCAGGATCTTGTCGCCCTGCTGCAGGCTGACCGGACCGGTGATGTCGAACACCGGCGCCGCAGGCGACCCCAGGCAGGTGAACAGGATGTTGCGGTTGATCTTCTCGCCCGTGCGGGTGAGCGGCACCTCGTCCTGACGCTGCTCCAGGTAAGAGTGGTCACGCGTGCGCGCCAGCATCTCGCCGTCGCGCACCATGTACAGGCGCGAGTCGCCGCAGTGCACCCAGGTCACGCTGCCGTCCTGGATCAGCGCGGCCACCAGCGTGGTGCGCGGCGAGTCGAGCATGCCCTTGTCGGCCGCATAGCGCAGGATCTGCCGGTGCGCCGCCAGCACGGCGCTGGCCAGGAAGGCGCGCGGATCGGCGATCTCGGGCCGGGCTTCCTTCTGGAACAGCGCGGCAATGACCTGCAGCGACAGCTGCGCCGCAATCTCGCCTTCGGGATGGCCACCCATGCCGTCAGCCAGCAGGAACAGGCCGGCATTGCGCGTGTAGCAATAGCCCATGCGGTCTTCGTTCGTCTCGCGACCGCCCTTGCGGCTGACCTGGTAAACCGAAAATCTCATCGTTGCTTTCCGCCCACGACGGGCATGGCCTTCACGCTTTTCTTGGTGTCCGCCACCATGGTGTCGAACTGCAGGCGCATCTTCTCGCCCATGGTGAGCTTGGTGTAGCGGCGCTCGCCTTCTCGGCTGAGCTCCTTCTGCAGCGCAAACACCGACTGCGGCCGCGACAGCGGATCGAGCGCCATGCACCACTCCACCACCTCGATCAGGTTGTCGGAGTAGATGCCGCGCAGGCGCGACAGCGCAATGGTGATGCGGTCCTTCTCCAGCCGCTGCGGCGCCTCGTTGGGCGGGTAGCCTTGCATGCAGGCGTAAATGCAGGCGCCGATGGCGTAGATGTCGGTCCACGGGCCCATGGCGGCGTCGCGCCGGTACATCTCGGGCGCGGCAAAGCCGGGCGTGTACATGGGGCGGATGAAGTTGCCTTCCTTGCTCAGCACCTCGCGCGCCGCGCCGAAGTCGATCAGCACCGAGCGGTTGTCGTCGGTGATGAAGATGTTGGCCGGCTTGATGTCCAGGTGCAGCATCTTGTGCTGGTGCACGATGCGCAGGCCGCGCAGGATCTCGTCGAACAGCGAGCGGATGGTGGACTCGCGGAACACCTTCTGCTGCTTGAGGTCGCGCGCGGTGATGATGAACTCCTGCAGGGAAGCCCCCTCCAGGTAGTTCATCACCATGTAGACGGTTTCGTTCTCACGGAAAAAGTTGAGCACGCTCACCACCGAGGGGTGGGAGATCTGCGCCAGCGCGCGGCCCTCTTCAAAGAAACTCTTGAGGCCCAGGCGGTAGAGCGAAAGCTTTTCGGGCGGCACCTGCGGCAGCAGCTGCCCCGGCGCGCGCGACACCAGCGACGAGGGCAGGTACTCCTTGATCGCGACCTGCTGCCCCTCGGCGTCCTGCGCCAGATAGACCACCCCGAAGCCCCCGGCCGCCAGCTTGCGCAGGATGCGGTAGCCGCCTATGGCGGTCTCCGGCGGCAAGGGAGCGGGTTTGACCTTTGACATAATTTGGGAGATCGGGCACTCGATGACTGAGCGCAAGCCGGTTATTCTTGGGCACGTTCCACAGATCAAGAATCGCGATGCCAGTTTACAGTATGACTGGCTATGCCAGTGCCCAGCACGGCGCAGCCACCGCCCCATCCGAACACGAGCCGCGCGGCGCTGCCAGCACCCAGCTCGGTCTCGAAATCCGCTCGGTCAACAGCCGCTTTCTCGACCTCACCTTCCGCCTGCCGGAAGAGTTGCGCCAGTTCGAGCCGACGCTGCGCGAACTGCTCACAGCCCGCCTCAAGCGCGGCAAGGTGGAGGTGCGCGGTTACGTCGAAAACGGTGCGGCCACCGCCGTGAGCGAACCCTCGCCGCGCCTGTTGCAGCGCCTGGGTACGGCACAGGACAGCATCCGCGCCTGGCTGCCGCAGGCCGCACCGCTGAGCGTGGCCGATGTGCTCAAGCTGGCCGCCAACGAACAGTCCGGCACGCGCGACTGGAGCGAGGCCGTCATGCCGCTGGCCGAGCAGGCCCTCAAGGCGCTGCTGGCGGCGCGCCAGCGCGAAGGCGAGCGTCTGGCGGCCATGCTGCTGGAACGCATCACCCAGCTCCGAGCCCTGGCACAGCAGGCCGGCCCGCTGGTGCCGCAACTGGTGGAGCAGCAACGGCAGCGCTTCCTGGAGCGCTGGAAGGAGGCCATGGCGCTGACCGACGGCAGCACGCTGCCGGAAGCCGCGCAGGATCGCGCGCTGACCGAGGCCACCGCGTTTGCCATCCGCATCGACGTGGCGGAGGAAATCACCCGCCTGGGTTCGCACCTGGACGAGCTGGAGCGCCTGATCAAAAAGGGCGGGGAGATCGGCAAGCGGCTCGACTTCCTGATCCAGGAACTGCACCGCGAGGCCAACACCCTGGGCTCCAAGTCCGCCGCGCTGGAGCTCACGCGCATCTCGGTCGACATGAAGGTACTGATCGAGCAGATGCGCGAGCAGGTGCAGAACATAGAATAGGCCGATCCCCCGCAGCAACCCACGTCATGGATCACCCCCCCGGAAACCTGTTTGTCATCGCAGCCCCCAGCGGGGCCGGCAAGTCCAGCCTGGTCAAGGCGCTGCTCGAGCGCGACCCACAGCTCCAGCTCTCGGTCTCGCACACCACCCGCGCGCCGCGCGGGCAGGAGCAGAACGGGCGCGAGTACTACTTCGTCTCGCCGGCCGCCTTCGACGCCATGGTGCAGGCCAACGCCTTCCTGGAATGGGCCCATGTGCACAGCCAGCGCTACGGCACCTCGCGCCAGGCGGTGGAAGACAAGATCCGGGCCGGGGCCGACATCATCCTGGAGATCGACTTCCAGGGCGCGATGCAGATCAAGCAGCAGTTCCCGAATGCGGTGACCATCTTCATCCTGCCGCCGAGCTGGGAGGAGCTGCGCGCCCGGCTGGAAAAACGCGGCGAGGACGGCCCGGACGTCATCGCCCTGCGGCTGCAGAACGCCGCCACCGAGATGGCCCAGGCCGAAAAGTTCGACTTCGTTATAATCAACGAATCGTTCGATCGCGCCCTGTCCGACCTCCAGTCGGTGGTGCACGCCCAGCGCCTCACGTACGCCTATCAGCGCCGCGCCCGGGCAGAAACCTTCCAGGCGTTGCGTCTTCCCTAATGGTCGCTCCCTAGCTTTCCGGAGAAATTTCATGGCCCGTATCACCGTCGAAGACTGCCTGCAGCAGATCCCCAACCGCTTCCAGCTGGTGCTGGCTGCGACCTACCGCGCCCGCATGCTGAGCCAGGGGCACACCCCCAAGATCGAGAGCAAGAACAAGCCGGGCGTGACCGCCCTGCGCGAGATCGCCGCCGGCAAGGTCGGCGTCGAGATGCTCAAGAAGGTGCCGGTCTGAGTCGACCGCTGCCGTCCATGAAGAAAGCACCGCCCGGCGGTGCTTTTTTTATGCCCCGGCGCCGGCAGCAGCCAACAGCTATATTTGAGGGGTGAGTACCGTGCTCAAATCCCCCGCCAACCTGCCGCCGCGCCCCAGCGCCGGCTCGGCGGCTGCGCCCAGCCCGGCCGCCGCCAACGCCGCGGCGGCCAGCTTTGCCGGACTCACCGCCAAGCTCGACTACCTGTCGCCCTCCGACCTGGAGCAGGTGCGCCAGGCCTACCGCTATGCCGACGAGGCCCACCTGGGCCAGCTGCGCAACAGCGGCGAACCCTACATCACCCACCCGATCGCCGTGGCCGCGCAGTGCGCGGAATGGAAGCTCGATGCCCAGGCCCTGATGGCCGCGCTGCTGCATGACGCGCTGGAAGACTGCGGCATCACCAAGACCGAACTGATCGAACGCTTCGGCTCGCCGGTAGCCGAGCTGGTGGACGGCCTGACCAAGCTCGACAAGCTGCAGTTCAACACCCGCGAAGAGAGCCAGGCCGAGTCCTTCCGCAAGATGCTGCTGGCCATGGCGCGCGACGTGCGGGTCATCCTCGTCAAGCTGGCCGACCGCACGCACAACATGCGCACACTGTCCGACGTGCCGCGCAGCAAGTGGGGGCGCATCTCGTCCGAGACGCTGGAAATCTACGCACCCATTGCCTACCGCCTGGGCCTGAACCAGACCTACCGCGAGTTGCAAGACCTGGCCTTCCGCCACCTGCGGCCCTGGCGCTATGCCATCCTGGCCAAGGCGGTGGCGAAGTCGCGCAGTCGCCGGCGCGACCTGGTCCAGAAGGTGCAGAAGGAAGTCGAGACCGCGTTCGCCGCCACCGGCATGCAGGTACGCATTGCCGGGCGCGAGAAGACGCTCTATTCCATCTACCGCAAGATGGATGAGAAGCACCTGAGCTTCGCCCAGATCAGCGACATGTACGGCTTCCGTGTCATCGTGCCCACCGTGGGCGACTGCTATACCGCCATGGGCACGCTGCACCAGCTCTACAAGCCGGTGCCGGGCAAGTTCAAGGACCACATTGCCATCCCCAAGCTCAACGGCTACCAGTCGCTGCACACCACGCTGGTCGGGCCGTCGGGTGTGAACGTCGAATTCCAGCTGCGCACCGAGGCCATGCATGTGGTGGCCGAATCCGGCGTGGCAGCGCACTGGCTGTACAAGGCCAAGGAGCCCGACAGCCCGACCGCGGCGCGGCTGGGCGCGCAGTGGCTGCAGTCGCTGCTTGACATCCAGAACGAAACGCGCGACGCCGCCGAGTTCTGGGACCACGTCAAGGTGGACCTGTTCCCCGATGCGGTCTACGTCTTCACGCCCAAGAGCAAGATCATGGGGTTGCCGCGCGGCGCCACCGTGGTGGACTTCGCCTACGCCATCCACAGTGACATCGGCGACCGCACCATGGC
>JAYRLJ010000053.1:0-13635 GCA_041905305.1 Hylemonella sp.
TGCGCGGGTTGTAGCGCAGCGCGGACTCCAGCCGGTGCAGCACGAACCAGTTTTCCGCGCCACCGGCAATCAGGCTGGAGGCGAACAGCAGCACGCCGGTGAAGGCGGCAAACAGCAGCGTGGGGCCGAGCAGGGTGAGCGAGTGCAGCACGTACTGCGCTTGCGCGGTGTCGATGGGGGTGTGCCCGGTCAGCTTCCACCGGGCAGCGCTCAGCAGCAGCACGCAGGGGGCGACCAGCGCCAGGTTGCCCACCACCGCCGCCACCTGCGAGCGCATCAGGTGCGTGACCTCGTCGACGAACTGGGCCACGGCGCCCGGCGCTTCCAGGTCCTTGAGCTTGGCGGCCATGGCCGGCGCCGTCATGGCCGGCTGCTTGGTGGCTACCGTCCAGTGCAGCAGTTGGATGAGTACGAAGCTCAGCGCGTAGTTCAGGCCCGCGGCCAAGCCGCCCCAGAAGGCCGACAGGCCGAGCGCGCCGAGGGCGAACTTCAGCAACGTGGTGAGCGACATGACGGCGCCACCGCCGGCGGCCTTGCGCAGCATGTCGTTGTATTCAGTGCGGTTGCGCGTGATGTAGTGCTCACCGGTTTCGGCGCTGCGGTCGGTCACCTTGGCCGCCAGCAGCGAGGCGTTGCTGGCGACCAGTGTGCGCAGACTGCGGCTTTGCCGGCCGACCTGCACCAGGTGCGCCAGCAGCTGGCAGGCGCTGTGCGCGGGGTGGGGTGAGAGCAGGGCGTCGAGCAGGATGCGGCTACGCAGCACGCGCTCGCGCAGCTGGCGCAGGCGGAACACGATGTCGACCGAGATGCCGTGCTCGTCCAGGTGGGCATAGACGCTGGCCGCGGCCTGGCGGCAGGTGTCGAGCCGCTCCTTGAGCTGCCGTACTGCTTCATCGAGCGCAGCGTCGTCACGCGGCACCTGGTGCAGTGCCAGCCGCACGGCGTCGAAGTCGGCCGCCAACGCATGGAAGGCACGTGCTTCCTGGGCGGCGGGGCTCATGCGCAGCCGCAGCTCGGGCGCGAAGCCGATGGCGCGGATCTGGCTCAGGCAGTAGGTGATGGCATCTTCCAGCGCGCCTTGCCAGGGGCCGTCGGAGCCAGGCGGGCCCGGTGCCAGCAGCACGGCCAGGCGCCGGGTGGTGGCCTCGTCCAGTGCGGCCAGCCATTCGGCATCGAAGGCGTGGGGCAGCAGCAGGCCGAACAGTTCAGAGCCGTCGCGCGTCTGCGGCGTGGCTGGCAGCACTTTGCGCAGCAGCCGGTGGAAGAACTCGCTGAGGAACACCGGGCGCTGGGCAAAGCCGTGATCGGCCAGCAGCGTGGTGCTGTCGAGGTCGGTCAGCAGGGCCTGCCACCAGGCCTGCAGCCGCTCGCGCAGCGCCGGGCGTTCTTCCACCACGTCGAGCAACAGGGTGACGCGGCTCAGGCTGGTCTGCAGCGCGCTGCGGTCGCCGCGTACCCAGCCCAGCAGGGCGGCGAGCCAGAGGTGGCGTTCGACCTGGGGGGCCTGCGGGTCGAGGGCGTCCAGCAGGCTGGGCAGGTCGCGCGGCACGGACATGCGGTTCAATGCAGCGTGCGTGAACTGCCGCCGGCGCCGCTGAGGCCACCGCTGCTCAGCGCGTCGAGCACGAACATGGGGATGTCGATGTCGAAGCGCTCGCCGTCCTCGGCCACGAAGAAGTAGCTGCCGTGCATGGTGCCGGTGGGGGTGCGCAGGCGGGTGCCGCTGGTGTACTCGAAGGTCTCGCCCGGCTGCAGCAACGGCTGCTGGCCGACCACGCCCAGGCCGCGCACCTTCTCGGTGTGGCCGTTGGCGTCGTTGACATTCCAGCTGCGCGAGATCAGCTGCGCCGCCACGTCTCCGGTGTTGGAGAGCGTGATGGTGTAGGCGAAGGCGTAGAGGTTCTGCTCCGGCGCGGACTGCTCGGGCAGGTAGCTGGGCAGGACTTCGACGAGAATTTGGTACTTGGCCATGGCTGGAGTGCTTGCCGGCGGTGTGCCAGACTGGCCGTAATGCTACCTGCGAAAATACCCCCATGTCTAAAACCTACCGCATTGCCCCCTCCATCCTTTCGGCCGACTTCGCCCGCCTGGGTGAGGAGGTGCGTAACGTCATTGCCGCCGGCGCCGACTGGATCCACTTCGACGTGATGGACAACCATTACGTGCCCAACCTGACCTTCGGCCCCATGGTGTGCCAGGCCCTGAAGCCGCATGCCAAGAAGCCCGATGGCACGCCAGTGCCGATCGATGTGCACCTGATGATCGAGCCGGTGGATGCGCTGGCGGCGGCCTTTGCCGAGGCCGGTGCCGACCTGATCAGCTTCCACCCGGACGCTTCGGGCCACGTGCACCGCAGCATCCAGGCCATCAAGGGCAAGGGCTGCCAGGCTGGCCTCGTGTTCAACCCGGCGCAGCCGCTCGATGTGCTGGACTGGGTGCTGGACGACATTGATCTGGTGCTCATCATGAGCGTCAACCCGGGCTTCGGTGGCCAGAGCTTTATCGACTCGGCACTGCGCAAGATCGAGGCGGTGCGTCGCCGCATTGATGCCTCGGGCAAGGACATCCGGCTGGAAGTGGACGGCGGCATCAAGGCCGACAACATCCGCCGCGTGGCCGATGCCGGTGCCGACACGTTTGTCGCCGGCAGCGCCATTTTCGGCAAGCCCGACTACAAGGCCGTGATCGACGCCATGCGTCAGGCCTTGGTTTGAAGCCGACAAGGGCCGTGCAAGGCAACGTTCCGTTTCCGGTGGCGTCCGCACCGCATGACTGCTTCGGTTCCGCACGCTAGCGCATCCCGGCTCGCGCAGGTGGCGGCCTGGTTGCGCCGGGTGGTGGCCTGGTTCGGCCTGACCCGTGTGCCGGCCGATGCCGACGCGCCGGTGCATCGGCGCGTGCGCGTGGCCATGTACGCGGTGCTTGGTGTGGTGGGAGCCGTTTCGGCTTGGCAGACCTGGCGGGTGGAGATGAGCGAGGCAGTGCGCGTGGGCGATGCCGAGATCATTCGCCTGGCGGCCACCCAAGGCACGCTGGCCCAGCGCATCGGCATGTTGTCGGCGCGGCTGGTGAGCGGTGACGACACCGGCGAGGAAACCAGTAACGCACTGGACGAAGCCATCGGGCAGGCCCAGGAGCAGGCGGTGCAGCTCGACGGGCTGCTGGCGCGGCAGGGGGTCTGGCAGTCCGCCGCGCGACCGCAGTTGCGGCAGGCTGTTTTCGAGTGGCAGGAGCGGCGCGAGCGGATCTGGTACCGGGCGCAGATCCTGTTGTGGCTCGACGGTGGCGCAGAGCTTGGCAAGCGCCGCGAGGCCAATCGCTTCCTGCAGGCGGAGGTTGAGCCTTTCCTGTTGACGGCACAGGCGCTGGTGCAGGAAATGCAGCAGGCGGCACAGCAGCGCGCGCGTAGCGCCATCCACCAGATCGAGTTCTCCGCCCTGGCCATGCTGCTGGTGCTGCTGGCGCTGACCTTGCTGGTGGCCGAGCCGCTGGCGCGCTTCGTGCGGCGCCAGCACCGTGCTCTTGCCTTGCAGTCCGACGAGTTGCGGCGTCTGGCTCTGGTGGCCGAGCGGACCTCCAACTGGGTGGCGGTGCTCAACGCCGGTCGCCGCATCCTGTGGTGCAACCCGGCCTTGCTCAAGGGCGTGGGGCGGGAGCTGGCCGAGGTGCTGGGCCGTCATCCCGGCTGGTTGGTGGATCCGCAGGTCAATGATGTCGAGAAACTGAAGCGCTTGGACATCGAGTTGGAGCAAGGCCGTGGCGTGCGCTTCGAGGTGCGTGTGACGCCGCGCGCCGGGGAGCAGGTCTGGCTGGACGTGGATTACCAGCCGGTCTTTGACAGCCAGGGCCTGTTGACCGGCTTCACCATCGTGGCCAGCGACATCACCGAGCGGGTGGACCAGCAGTTGCGCATGCGCAGCCTGCTCGACGCTCTGCCGGTAGGGGTGGTGCAGCAGGAGGAGGACGGGCGGGTGCTCGAATGCAACCAGACGGCCAGCGAGCTGCTGGGCCTGAAGCAGCAGGACCTGGTCGGTTTTGGCTGTCTGGCGCGCGTCGCCATGGCGGTGCGTGACGACCTGACGCCTTACCCGGTCGAGGAGCGGCCGTCCAGCCGTACGCTGCGCACCGGACAAGGCCTGCGCGGCGAATCGATCGGCCTGCTGATGCCGCAAGGCGGGGTGCGCTGGCTGCTGGCCAACACCGAGCCGGTGCTCGATGCCGCCGGCCATCTGACCGGTGTGATTTCTTGCGTTATCGATGTGACGGAGCAGCGCGCCCAGCAGCAGCTGCTCACGTTGGCGGTGGAAAGCGCCTCGCTCGGCATCTGGCAGTGGGACATCGTGAGTGGTGCGATGACCTGCAACGACCGCATGTATGCGTTGCTGGGTTACCAGCTGGGTGAGGTGGAAATGACCTCGCAGGCCTGGAACGAGCTGATCCACCCGGACGATCTGGCGGGCTGGCTGTGGGCGGTACGGACCAATCTGCGCGACTCGATGCGCCCGCTGCACTGGGAGGTGCGCATCCGCCATGGTGACGGCCGCTGGGTCTGGCTGATGTACAGCGGCACCGTGGTGGCGCGCGATGCCGAAGGCCGTGCGGTGCGCATGGCCGGTATCACCTATGACATCAATGCGCAGAAGGAGCTGGAGGAGCAGTTGCGCCACGCTGCGCGCACCGACCACCTGACCCACCTGCCCAACCGCAGCGAGCTGCTGGGACGTGTGCAGTCCTGCATCCAGCGCGTGCGTCAGCAGCCGGGTTACCACTTCGCGGTGCTCTTCATGGACTTCGACCGCTTCAAGCAGGTGAACGACACGCTGGGCCACGGCGTCGGCGACGAGCTGCTGCGCCAGATCGCACTGCGTCTGCAGGACAGCCTGCGCCCGGGCGACGCGTTCGTGCAGACCAGCGACTTCAAGCAGATGGCTGCGCGCATCGGTGGCGACGAGTTTGTGGTGTTGCTCGACGACATCCGCGGCGACCTCGATGCCCAGGTGGTGGCCGGGCGACTGCTCGACGTGCTGGCGCAGCCTTACCAGATCGGCGTGCACCGCCTGACGTCCTCGGCCAGCATCGGCATCGTGACGGACGAACATGCCGGCGAGGATGCCGATAGCGTGCTGCGCGATGCCGACATCGCCATGTACGAGGCCAAGCGCGAGGGACGGGGCCGCTACGTGATGTTCGAGCCGTCGATGCGCAAGCGCGTGCGCGACGACGTGGCGCTGGAGAACGACCTGCGCCAGGCGCTGGACAAGGACGAGCTCTTCGTGGTCTACCAGCCGGTGCTGCACCTGGGCAGCGGCCGCTTGTCGGGCCTGGAAGCGTTGGTGCGTTGGCGGCATCCGCAGCGCGGGCTGGTGTCGCCGCTGACCTTCATCCCGGTGGCCGAGGCCAGTGGCCTGATTGGCCAGATCGGCCACTTCGTGCTGCGTGCTGCGTGCACGGAGTTTGTGCGACTGCAGGCGGAGCTCGGTGAGCAGGCCCCGACGACGCTGGCGGTCAACCTGTCGCGTGCGCAGCTGCGGCAGCCCGGGCTGGTGGTCGAGTTGCAGGAGGTCTTGCGTGACTGTGGCATGCCGCCCGGCCAACTGGTGCTGGAGGTGACAGAGAGCCTGGCGGCGCAGGACGAGATGGTGCGGGGCACGCTGCAAGAGATCCGCGCGCTGGGCGTGGCGCTCTCGCTGGATGATTTCGGCACCGGCTACTCCTCGCTCTCGTGCCTGCACGAGTTGCCGGTCAACATCGTCAAGATTGATCGCTCCTTCGTCGGCATGGCGATGAACAGCGACTACCACCGTGTGATGATCGAGGCGACCATCCGCATGGCGCAGACCCTGGGGCTTTCCACGGTGGCCGAGGGCATCGAAACCGCAGAGCAGGCCACGCTGATGCAGGCCCTGGGCTGTGCCAAGGGGCAGGGCTACCTGTACAGCGTGCCACTGGATCCTGACGCGCTGCGGCGCTGGATCAGCCTGCGGCAGCCGCGGGGCTGAGCCCGCACGGCCCTGGGCCCCTCCGGCGCATCACGTCAGAACGAGGTCCAGTCGCCGTCGTCGTCACCGCCGCGCGCGGGTTTGGCGGCGGGCGCTGGTGGTGCGGGCGGCTCGGCCGCCTTAGCCGGGGTCGCGGCTGCGGCCGGGCGCGGGATGCTGCGGCGCTCGACGCCTGCCGGCGGCTTGCCGGGTTGGCCGGAGCGGATGGGTGCCGGTTGCGGCATCACGGCAGCCGGCGCATCGTGGGCGCCGAGCTTGAACACGCTCACGGCAGCCACCAGCTGCTGGGCCTGGGTCTTCAGGCTGGCGGCGGCGGCGGCGGACTCCTCCACCAGCGCGGCGTTCTGCTGCGTGGCCTGGTCCATCAGGTTGATGGCCTCGCCCACCTGTGACACGCCCTGGCTCTGCTCCGAGCTGGCGGCACTGATCTCACCCATGATGTCGGTCACACGGCGGATGCTGGCGACCACTTCGTCCATCGTGCTGCCGGCGCGGTCCACCAGCGCGCTACCCTGCTCGACACGCTGCACGCTGTCGGTGATGAGCTGCTTGATCTCTTTGGCCGCTTCGGCGCTGCGACCCGCCAGCGCCCGTACCTCTCCGGCCACCACCGCAAAGCCGCGCCCTTGCTCGCCGGCGCGCGCCGCTTCCACTGCGGCGTTCAGTGCCAGGATATTGGTCTGGAAGGCAATGCCGTCGATCACGCTGATGATGTCGTTGATCTTGCGGCTCGACTCGTTGATGCCCTTCATGGTGTCCACCACCTGCGCCACCACCTCGCCGCCCTGCACCGCCACCGTACTGGCGCTTTGCGCCAGCTGGTTGGCCTGACGCGCGTTGTCGGCGTTGTGCTTCACGGTGGAGCCGAGCTCCTCCATGGATGCCGCTGTTTCCTGCAGCGCGCTGGCCTGCTGCTCGGTGCGCATGCTCAAGTCCTGGTTGCCGGTGGCGATCTCGGCGCTGGCGGTGGACACGCCGTCGGCGTTCTGCCGCACGTTGCTGACGATGCGCGCCAGGTTCTCGCGCATGGTCGCCAGAGCCTGCAGCAGGCGGGCGGCCTCGTCCTTGCCTTCGACCTGGATGGTGCGCCCCAGGTCGCCGCCGGCAATCGCTTCGGCAGAACTGGCGGCCTCCTGGATCGGGCGGGTGATCGAGCGCGTGGCCAGCAGCGCGAACAGGATGCCCAAGGCAATGGAAATCGCCGCTCCGCCGCCCAGCGCCACCTGACTTTGGGCGGCCACAGCGTCTGCTTCCTCCTGCGTCTGCGCCAGAATCTTGCGGGCATGCTGGGCGACGTCCTCAATCGACTTCAGGTAGGTCTCGGCCAGCGGCCGCAGTTCGCGGTCCACGGCATCGGAGATGTTTTCGCCGTCCTTCTGGCGCTTGATCAGGGCCGCGCGCGCATCGAGATAGATTTTGCGGTTCTTCGCCACGGTGGCCATCAGCGCTTTGCTGGCCTCGTCGCTCATCATGGCCTCCAACTGCTTCTGGTCTTCGCTGATGGCCTTGGAGGTGGCGGCCATGTCCTTCTGCAGCGCATCGATGTAGCCGGCGTCAGTGGTTTTCAGCGCGGCCGAGGCGCGCACCCAGTTGATGGTGGTCTGCGAGGACCAGCGCTGCGCCATCAGACTGCGCTGCAGCTCGACGGTGCCAATTTCGTGGCTGGTGTCTTTCAGCGTGCCGATGCGCCAGACACCAACCGTCGCAATCGCCGCGGTGATCACGAGCACGGCGGCAAAGGCCAACATGAGGCGGGTTCCGATCTGGAGGTTGCTTGTTTTCATGGGGGAGTCCCTCCTATACACACGAAGCATGAGGCCCCAACGGGCCGGAAAGCGTGCACACCCACTGTGCCTGCGAAACCACTCTAGCCATTGCGGCATGACTTGTGACTGGGGTATGCCCCAATAAAGAATTGGGCACCGCTACGCGTCGATAGGCTGGGGGGTAGCTGGTTTGCTACACTGTCCCCATGTTCATTCACCGCATCAGCATCACAGGTTGCAGCGACCGGGGAGCCTGGCCCTGGCGCAAGCCGCAGACTGCCTGCCGTCAGGCTCACGCCTGACGGGCCGCTGCACTGGCGGCATCTCCCCTCGTCGCCCCATGAGTCGGGGCGCCTGATCTGAATGAACCGGGCACATCGTGCCCTTGCCGCGGCTTGAGGCCGCGCGCAAGTCCCGGAGGTATTCCTGTGATGACTGAATCCGAATTCGATGCGCTGGCCCGTCAGGGTTACAACCGCATCCCGCTGATGGCCCAGGCCTTCGCGGACCTCGAAACCCCGCTGTCGCTCTATCTGAAGCTGGCCCACGTGCAGGACGGCGGGCGCCATTCCTTCCTGCTGGAGTCGGTGGTGGGTGGTGAGCGCTTCGGCCGCTACAGCTTCATCGGCCTGCCGGCGCGCACGCTGTTGCGCGCCAATGGTTTTGGCGAGGCCGCGCGCACCGAGGTGGTGACCGATGGCCAGGTGGTGGAAACTGCGCCCGGCAACCCGCTCGACTTCATCACCGCTTACCAGCAGCGCTTCAAGGTGGCCCTGCAGCCGGGGCTGCCGCGCTTCTGCGGCGGCCTGGCCGGCTACTTCGGCTACGACACCGTGCGCCACATCGAGAAGCGGCTGGCGCACAGTTGCCCGCCCGATCCGCTGGGCTGCGCGGACATCCTGCTGTTGCAGTGCGAGGAAATGGCCGTCATCGACAACCTCTCGGGGATGCTGCACCTGATCGTCTACGCTGATCCGGCGCAGCCCGGCGCGTACGCCCAGGCGCAGGCCCGGTTGGCCGAGTTGAAGGAACGTCTGAAGGCACCGGTGCAGGTGCCGGTGGTCGCACCCGTGTCGCCTGCGGCGGAGCAGCGTGATTACGCCAAGGCCGATTTCCTGGCCGCGGTGGAGCGTGCCAAGGGCCTGATCCAGGCCGGCGACTTCATGCAGATCGTGATGGGACAGCGCATCAGCAAGCCTTATACGCAAAGCCCGCTGAGTCTTTACCGCGCCTTGCGCACGCTCAACCCCAGCCCCTACATGTACTACTACCACCTGGGTGACGTGCACGTGGTGGGCTCCTCGCCCGAGATCCTGGTGCGGCAGGAGAAGATGGCGCAGGGCGGCACCAAGGTCACCATCCGCCCGCTGGCCGGTACCCGCCCGCGCGGCGCCACGCCCGAGGCCGACAAGGCGGCCGAGGTGGAACTGGTGAACGACCCGAAGGAGCGTGCCGAGCACGTGATGCTGATCGATCTGGCGCGCAACGACATCGGCCGCATTGCCAAGACCGGCAGCGTCAAGGTGACGGAGGCCTTTGCCGTGGAGCGCTACAGCCACGTGATGCACATCGTGAGCAATGTGGAGGGTGAGCTGCTCGACGGCATGGGCAATATGGACGTGCTGCGCGCCACCTTCCCGGCCGGCACCCTGAGCGGCGCGCCCAAGGTGCACGCCATGGAACTGATCGACCAGCTGGAGCCGGTCAAGCGCGGCATCTACGGCCCCGGCGTCATCTAGTCGGGCGTGCTGGACGTGCAGGCCGCGGCCGGCGTGGTGGCCGATTCCGTGCCCGAGCTGGAGTGGAGGGAAACCGAGCACAAGGCGCGTGCCGTGCTGCGCGCCAGCGAACTGGTGGAACAGGGACTGGAGTGAACGCCATGAACAAAATCCGACTTCTCATGGTGGACAACTACGACTCGTTCACCTACAACCTGGTGCAGTATTTCGGCGAACTCGGTGCCGAGGTCGAGGTGCACCGCAACGACGAGATCACGGTGGCGGAGATCGAGGCCAGGCTGCAGGCCGGCCAGCTGGACCGGCTGGTGATCTCGCCCGGCCCCTGCTCGCCGGCCGAAGCCGGCATCTCGGTGGCGGCGATCCGCCACTTTGCCGGCAAGCTGCCCATCCTGGGCGTCTGCCTCGGGCACCAGAGCATCGGCGCGGCCTTCGGCGGCAAGATCGTCCGCGCGCAGCAGCTGATGCACGGCAAGACCAGTGTCATCACGACCACGCAGGAGGGCGTGTTTGCCAACTTGCCCAAGCAGTTCACCGTCAACCGCTACCATTCGCTGGCGATCGAGCGCGCCAGTTGTCCACCTGAACTGAGGGTGACCGCCTGGACCGAGGATGGCGAGATCATGGGCATCCGGCACGCCACGCTGCCCATCCAGGGGGTGCAGTTCCACCCGGAGTCGATCCTGACCGAGCATGGCCATGCCATGTTGAAGAATTTTCTGGACCAAGCCTGAGGAAGCCGCCATGCCGCACACCCACCAGATCACCCCGCAGCAGGCGCTGCAGCGTGTCATCGAGCACCGCGAGATCTTCCACGACGAGATGCTGCACATCATGCGCCTCATCATGAGCGGCGAGATGTCGCCGGTGCTGATGGCCGCGCTGATCACCGGCCTGCGCGTGAAGAAGGAGACCATCGGCGAGATCACCGCCGCGGCGCAGGTGATGCGTGAGTTTTCGACCAAGGTCGATGTGGCCGACCGCCGGCACCTGGTCGACATCGTCGGCACTGGCGGCGACGGCGCCCACACCTTCAACATTTCCACCTGCGCCATGTTCGTGGCGGCCGCGGCCGGCGCCAAGGTCAGCAAGCACGGTGGCCGCAGTGTCTCCAGCAAGAGCGGCAGCGCCGACGTGATGGAGTCACTGGGCGTCAACATCAACCTCAAACCCGCGGCGATTGCACAGTGCATTGCTGAGGTTGGGGTCGGCTTCATGTTCGCACCGAATCACCACCCGGCGATGAAGAACGTGGCGCCGGTACGCCGTGAGCTGGGCATCAAGACCCTGTTCAATATCCTGGGGCCGCTGACCAACCCGGCCGGGGCGCCCAACATCCTCATGGGGGTGTTTCACGAGGATCTGGTCGGCATCCAGGTGCGCGCGCTGCAGCGACTGGGCGCCGAACATGCGGTGGTGGTCTACGGCAAGGATGGCATGGACGAGATCAGCCTGGGTGCTGGTACGCTGGTGGGTGAACTGAAGAATGGCGAGATCTCCGAGTACGAGATCCATCCCGAGGATTTCGGCCTGACCATGGCCAGCACGCGCGCCATCAAGGTCGATACGCCGGAGGCTTCGCGTGCCATGCTGCTGGGGGTGCTGGACAACCAGCCCGGCGCGGCGCGCGACATCGTGACGCTCAATGCCGGCGTGGCCCTGTATGCGGCCGATGTGGCAACTTCCATGGCGGAGGGCATCGCACGGGCGCGCGAGGTCATTGCCTCTGGTGCGGCCAAGGCCAAGCTGGAACAGCTGGTGACCGTGGCCCATCGCCTCGGCCAGGCGGGCTGACCATGTGGGACGACCCGGGTACCTGGATCGCCCTCGGGGTGTCGGCCCTGTTTGTGGTGGCAGGCCTGGTCATGCACCGCGTCTTCGTGAATATTCTCAAGAACGGCTCGAAGCCGAATGCCAAAGATGAGTGACATCCTGAACCAGATCGTGGCCGTCAAGCGGCAGGAGATTGCGGCGGCCTTGAAGAAGAAGTCGCTGGCCGCCGTGCGGGCGGATGCCGAATCGCGGGTGTTGACGCGCGACTTCGTCGGCGCCCTGCGCAGCAAGATCGCCGCCGGACGAGCGGGCGTCATTGCCGAAATCAAGAAGGCCAGCCCGAGCAAGGGGGTGCTGCGCGAAGACTTCGTCCCGGCTGACATTGCGCAGAGCTATGCCGAGCATGGCGCTGCCTGTCTGTCCGTGCTCACCGACCGGCAGTTTTTCCAGGGCCAGCCCGACTATCTGAAGCAGGCCCGCGCCTCCTGTGAGCTGCCGGTGCTGCGCAAGGACTTCATGGTGGACCCGTACCAGATCTACGAGTCGCGGGCCATGGGTGCGGACTGCATCCTGCTGATCGCCGCCTGCCTCGATGATGCGCAGATGGCCGATCTGGAAGCGATCGCGCTGGGGCTGGACATGGCCGTGCTGGTCGAGGTGCATGACGGCGCCGAGCTGGACCGTGCGCTCAAGCTGAAGACGCCGCTGCTGGGCATCAACAACCGCAACCTGCGCACCTTCGAAGTGTCGCTGGACACCACGCTGGCGTTGCGTGCGCGGGTGCCGGCCGACCGGCTGCTGGTGACGGAGTCCGGCATCCTGGCGCGCGCGGATGTGCAACGTATGCGTGATGCCGGCATCCATGCCTTCTTGGTCGGCGAGGCCTTCATGCGCGCGTCCGACCCGGGTGTGGCACTGGCCGAGCTGTTTGGTTGACCGGGTCGCGTGCGTCGTTCATGTCTGCAGCCAGTTCGCAGGTCGATCTCTTTGCGTCGACGCCGGTGCAGCCCGCTGCCTCACCGCGGCTGACGGCGTGGGCGCCCGAGGCATGGCCGGTGGCGCCTGGCTGGGAGGCTGTCCTCGGTCATTTCTGGGATAGCGCTCCCGCGCAACGACTGGCCAGTTTCATCGAGGCCCGGTTGGCGGATGGCGCGGTGGTCTATCCACCGCAGCCCTTGCGCGCACTCGAATTGACGCCGCTGGCGAATGTCCGGGTCGTGATCCTGGGCCAGGATCCATACCACGGCCCCGGGCAGGCGGAAGGCTTGGCGTTTTCGGTGGCCCCCGGGATCAAGTTGCCGCCGTCGCTGCGCAATATCTTCAAAGAGCAGGCGCGCGATCCGGCGTTGCCTGGTACGCCGTCGGCCTTGCCGGTCAACGGCTCTCTGCTGCGTTGGGCGCAGCAGGGGGTCTTGCTGCTCAATGCCTGCCTGACGGTGGAAGAGGGGCGGCCCGGCAGTCATGCTGGACAAGGTTGGGAAGCGCTCACTGATTCGGTATTCAAGGCGGTGCTGAGTCAGAGCAGTCCGGTCGTGTTCATGCTGTGGGGGGCGCACGCCCAGCGTATGGCTGAAGTAGTGCGCAGCCATGGCGCGGTGGCGCGGGCGGACGGGGATGGTGGGCGGCACTTGGTCCTGTGTGCCAATCACCCCTCGCCACTCTCGGCTTTGCGGCCGCCGCAGCCCTTCATCGGGTGCGGTCATTTCAGCCAGGCGAATGCATTTTTGCAACGCCAGGGCAATTCCCCCATCGATTGGTGAGTCCGTTTGCCTGCAGCTGCTTCGCGGCCGCAGTTTTTCGTGGCATAATCAAAGGCTCACCAATTGGAGAGGTGGCCGAGTGGTTAATGGCAGCAGACTGTAAATCTGCCCTCTTACGAGTACGCTGGTTCGAATCCAGCCCTCTCCACCAGTGAACGTGATTGCAGAGCGAGCGTGTTGAATGACGCGCTTCGAGGTCGGCTGGGGCTGGCTTTGATGCGGGAGTAGTTCAATGGTAGAACCCCAGCCTTCCAAGCTGATGACGCGGGTTCGATTCCCGTCTCCCGCTCCACGATCTGTTTATTGCTGTGGTGAGCTTGCAGGCAAGAATACTGCCCATGTGGCTCAGTGGTAGAGCACTCCCTTGGTAAGGGAGAGGTCGCGGGTCCGATTCCCGCCATGGGCACCATTTTCTGGTGCGCGGTCCATGCCGTCGTGTCGTGGTTGTTAAGAAGTAGTTGCTTTTCGCATCCTTTCTGGAGATTTGAAAAATGGCAAAAGAGAAATTTGAGCGTACCAAGCCGCACGTGAACGTGGGCACCATTGGTCACGTGGACCATGGCAAGACCACGCTGACGGCGGCCATCACCACCGTGCTGGC
>JAYRLJ010000431.1:0-2461 GCA_041905305.1 Hylemonella sp.
ACACACTGCGTGACTTCATCGCCGAAAACGTCAAGATCATTCCCGCTCGCCTGACCGGCACGCGCGCCATTTATCAGCGCCAGCTCAACACCGCGATCAAGCGGGCGCGCTTTCTGGCGATGGTCCCGTACAGCGACCAGCACCGTATCTGAGGATCCACCATGCAAGTCATTCTGCTCGACAAAGTCATCAATCTCGGCAACCTGGGTGAGGTCGTCAAGGTCAAAGACGGCTACGCACGCAACTTCCTGATCCCTTCCGGTCGCGCCCGTCGTGCCACGGAAGCCGCCATCAAGGAATTCGAGGCGCGCCGCGCCGAACTGGAGAAAGTCGCAGCCGGCAAACTCGCAGAGGCGCAAGCCCAGGGCGAAAAGCTCAGCGGCACCACCATCAAGCTGACCCAAAAGGCCGGCGTTGATGGCCGTCTGTTCGGATCGGTCACCAATTTCGACATCGCGGAAGAACTGAACAAGGGCGGCTACAAGGTCGCCAAGGCCCAGGTACGCATGCCCAATGGCCCCATCAAGACCGTGGGCGACAGCACCGTGTCCATCGCGCTGCACACCGACGTTCTGGTGGAGATCAACGTCACGGTTTACGGCGAAACCGCCTGACCTGCGCTGTCCCCCTTTAAAGGCCGCCTTCGGGCGGCTTTTCATTTGAGCGGCGGATCAAGGTGCTGACCCCCAGCATTTCCCCTGCTTATTCGCTGCTGGCGCACAGGTTTTCCACAGATCTGTCCCATGACAGCAACCCCCCGCTCGCTTAGCATCAGGAACTACCGAGGAGTTCGATGTCCGCCCATTTAGCCATTGTTGAAGACGGTCCGCTGGACCCCGACGGACAAGTCGCACAGTTGCGCGTTCCGCCGCATTCGCTTGAAGCCGAGTCCAGCGTGTTGGGCGGCTTGCTGCTCGACAACGGAGCCTGGGACCGAGTCGGTGATCTGCTCACCGATGGCGACTTCTACCGCTATGAACACCGGCTGATCTTCTCCTCGGTCGGCTCGCTGATCAATGCCACCAAGCCGGCCGACGTCATCACTGTCTTCGAACACTTGCAAAACCAGGGCAGGGCGGATGAAGTCGGCGGTCTGAGCTACCTCAACTCGCTGGCCCAGTACGTACCGAGTGCCGCCAATATCCGGCGCTACGCCGAAATCGTGCGTGAGCGCTCGATCCTGCGCAAGCTGGTCAGCGCCAGTGATGAGATTGCCACGGCAGCCTTCAACCCCAAGGGCAAGGCGGTGGACGCCATCCTGGACGAAGCCGAGCAGAAGATCTTCAACATCGGCGAAGAGGGCTCCCGCATGAAGCAGGGTTTCCAGCCGATGGAAACCCTGGTCGTGCAGCTGCTCGATCGGGTGCAGGAGATGGCCGACAACCCGAACGACATCACGGGTGTGCCCACTGGGTTTTACGACCTGGACCGCCAGACCTCGGGATTTCAGGCGGGCGACCTGATCGTGCTGGCCGCCCGACCGTCAATGGGCAAGACGGCCCTGGCGGTCAACATCGCGGAGCACGTGGCATTGCATGAAGGTCTGCCGGTTGCCGTGTTTTCCATGGAAATGGGCGCTTCCCAGTTGGCAGTTCGTATCGTCGGATCGATCGGCCGGATAGACCAAGGCCGCTTGCGCACGGGAAAGCTCACCGACGACGAATGGCCACGCCTGACCGAAGCCATCGAAAAGCTGCGTAACGTGTCACTCCATATCGACGAGACGCCTGGCCTGACCCCGAGCGAATTGCGGGCCAACGCGCGCCGGCTGGCGCGGCAATGCGGCAAGCTCGGCCTGATTGTGGTGGACTACCTGCAGTTGATGAGCGGGTCCCACTCGGACGGAGAAAACCGGGCCACGGAGCTCGGGGAGATCTCCCGCGGGCTCAAGATGCTGGCCAAGGAGTTGCAGTGCCCCGTCCTGGCTTTGTCCCAGCTGAACCGCAGTGTCGAAACGCGCACGGACAAGCGCCCCATGATGAGCGACCTGCGCGAATCGGGAGCCATCGAGCAGGATGCGGACGTCATCATGTTCATCTACCGTGACGACTACTACAACAAGGACTCCAAAGAGCCCGGCGTGGCCGAAGTGATCATCGGCAAGCAGCGCAATGGGCCGACCGGCACCGTCAAGCTGACCTTCCTGAAGCCGCTGACCAAGTTCGAAAGCATGGCCGGCGACGGCGCGGATTACTGAGTCTCAGGAAGACGAGGAACGCGCCTGGAAGAGCGCTTTGAAGCGCGCAATGTATTCGGGCGTCAGCAGGAAAACAGTTCCCGTCACCGCAAGATTGGCGAGTCCAACAGCCAGGAAGACCTGGGCAATGGTCAGTCCGGCGCCGAGCAACGCGCCCGCAAGCCCCGCACTGACGACCATGAAGAGCGCATTGAGGATGTTATTGGCGGCAACGACGCGTGCCCGATGCGACGCCTGTGTGCGAAGCTGCATCAGCGCGTACAG
>JAYRLJ010000054.1:0-13579 GCA_041905305.1 Hylemonella sp.
CGTGACTTGGGCCACCGTGGGATCGCGGTACAGGCCGAGGAACGACATGGCGGTGCTCAACACGCCGGAACGCTCGTTGTCCGATTTGTTGAGCACTTCGCGCGCAGCCGAGGCCACCACCGGATGAGGCCCATCGCCGAGGTGCGGCGTGGTCATCATCCGGTGCAGCGTCAACTCGAAGGGGCTGGCCGGGTCGGAGAGGAAGTTGGCGACGCCGCGCAGCGTCTTGTCTTCGCCCGCGTAGAGCACATGCAGGATGGCCCCGACCAGCAGCGCGTGCGAAGTCTTTTCCCAGTGATTGCGCTTCTCCAGCGCACCTTCGGGATCGACCAGAATGTCCGCGATGTTCTGCACGTCGCGCACCTCATGCGCGCCGTGTCGTACCTCCAGCAGCGGGTTGTAGGCCGCTGACTTCGCATCGGTGGGGTTGAACAGCAGGCAATGCGAGAAGCGCGAGCGCCAACCGGCGGTGATCTGCCAGTTCTCGCCCTTGATGTCGTGGATGACAGCGGATGCGGGCCAGGAAAGCAGCGTCGGCACCACCAAGCCCACGCCCTTGCCCGAGCGCGTGGGTGCGAAGGTCAGGACGTGCTCCGGGCCTTCGTGCCGCAGGTACTGTTGGCGATGCAGGCCGAGGAACACGCCCGCAGGGTGGTCAAGGCCCGCCTTGTGAATGTCCTCCACATTGGCCCAGCGGGCCGAGCCATAGGTCGTGACCAGGCGCGACTGGCGCGAGCGCCAGATCGACATGCCGATGGCGACCACAACCGCCAGTAGGCCACTGCCGCCCGCGATGGCGCCGCCGGTATCGAACACGCGCGGCGCGTAGGCATCGAAGAAGAACCACCACTCGAACAACCGCCACGGGTGATAGACCGGTGTGTCCAGGAAATCGAACCACGGCGAGCCCAGGCGTAGTTGGTAGCCCAGGGCCGCCGCTGTCCATTGCGTGGCGCTCCACACCCCAGCGATCACGATGCCGAACACCACGGCAATCTGACCGAACAGCACGTTCGTTCCCTGCATCATCCAGCCTCCGATCGCAGCACAGGCATGTGCCGCCCTCGTGAGGATCAGTGCCGCTGGGCGTGCCGGTCAAAGACCGTTATCGGCAGGTTGATGCCGCAAAAAACATGGTTTCCGGCAGGGAAGAACTGGGGCGAAAGACCGCCACAATGAGCGCGCTGCTGCGCAGCGCGCAAAAAGGCGCAGGCACGCGCAGGTGCGTTGCGGCAAGCCGACCATCAGAACTTCGGCGGTTCCTTCGGTGGCGTATAAGGCACCTTGCCGTCGCCCAGGAAACGTCGGTTCGTCGCCTCGGCCACTCGGTTGCACAGCACGTCGCCCATCGTCGGACGATCCGTCTTGCACTGCTGGCGCAGTTCTCGCAAACGCACGGGGTCAGCAGCCAGTTCCTCCACGCTGGGCACGGCAGCGGGCTTGGACGGCTCAGACTTGCCGCAGGCGACCAGCAGAACTGCTAGCGACGACATAGCGATGATCTTGGATAGGTTCATGGCTTGAATCCTCCGAAGTGAAACGGGGCCAATGGCTAAGCGTCTCCCGGTCCCAGGGCTTCGACCCGCTCGATAAAGCGGGCTAGCGCCTGCGACGGCTCGGCGTCGCGGCGCAGCAGATAGGTAGTGAGCATGGGCGACTTTCCCGCGAGCGGTCGGCCCACCACGCCCGGCTCGCGGCTGGAAGCGATGTGCGCGGCGCCTGCGAGCCCCAGCGCCAGGCCGGCCGACACGAAAGTCATCATCACGTCGAACGTGGCGACGTACTGTTCGATCAAGGGCTCCCGGTCCTGCTTGCGCAGGATGCGGTCGATCTGCTTGGCATGGCCTTCGCAAACTGCCGGGTCGCCCAGCACCAGGGGATGTTGCAGCACTTCATCCAGCGGTACCCGCTTGTGGGCCAGTAGTTCATGGCGCGCGGGCATGGCGACCATCAGCTCATCCTCCCAGGCGGGTTCGATGATGATGCCGTCGCCCACCTCGTCGGCCATCGAGAAGCCCACGTCGTATAGATCGTCACGCAGGCCGCTGAGCTGCTGGGCCAGCGGCACCTCGAACAGGCGGATCTCGATCTCCGGGTCTTCCTCGCGGCAGCGCGCCAGCAGCGCCGGCAGGCGCGAGGGGGTGATGCCGTCGGACAGCGCCACGCGCAACCGGCCGTGAAAGCCATTGGCTGCCGCCTTCACGCTCTCACGCGCCTGGTCCAGCGCCAGCAGCACGCGAGGCGCGTTCTCCATCAGCAGCTTGCCCGCCAGCGTCAGGCGCGTGCTGCGGCTGGTACGCACGAACAGTTGCGCGCCCAATTCCTCTTCCAATTCCCTGATGGCGCGCGACAGTGGTGACTGTTCGATATGCAACCGCTCCGCAGCGCGGGCGAAGTGAAGCTCTTCGGCAACGGCCAGAAAGTACCGGAGGTGACGCAATTCCATGAGTCGATGTCCCTGTAAAGCTTAAAGGAGTCTGTCGTGGTGCCGTAACGGCGTTCATCGTTTGTCCTTTCAAGCGGTTACGCCCTCATGTGCTGGCTCTGCCGTGACATCCTCTTCCTGCTCATCCGGGCGATGGGCCAGCCGGTACAGGATCGGCAACACCAGCAGCGTCAGCATGGTGGAAGACAAGATGCCGCCAATCACCACGGTGGCCAACGGCCGCTGTACTTCCGCGCCGGTGCCCGTAGCAATGGCCATCGGGATGAAGCCCAGCGATGCCACCAGGGCCGTCATCAGCACCGGCCGCAAGCGCGTCAGCGCGCCCTCGCGGATGGCTTCGTCCAGCGGCGTTCCAGCCTCACGCAGGCTGCGGATGTAGGAAATCATCACCAGGCCATTGAGCACGGCGACGCCCGACAGCGCGATGAAGCCGACGGCGGCGGAGATCGACAGGGGAATGTCGCGCAGCCACAGCGCCAGGATGCCGCCGGTCAGCGCGAACGGAATGCCGGTGAAGACCAGCAAGCCGTCCTTGACGTTGCCGAACATGGCGAACAGCAGCACGAAGACCAGCAGCAGCGACACCGGCACGACGATTTGCAAGCGCTGCGTAGCGGATTGCAGGTTCTCGAACGTGCCACCCCAACTCGTCCAATAGCCCGTGGGAATCTTGACCTGCGCCAGCGCGGCCTCGGCGTCGGCCACGAAGGAGCCCACGTCACGACCGCGCACGTTGGCGCTGACCACGATGCGGCGCTTGCCGTTTTCCCGGCTGACCTGGTTGGGGCCGGGCGCCAGCTCGAAGCTCGCCACCTCGGCCAGTTGGATGAAGTTGGTTCGGCCCTCGGCGCCACCCGTGCCACCCGTTGCGCGCGGCAGCGGAATCGGCAGGCGCTTCATGCTTTCCAGGTCGTTGCGCAACGATTCCGGCAGGCGAACCAGGATGTCGAAACGGCGGTCGCCTTCAAACAAGGTGCCGGCCTCGCGCCCGCCGATGGCCGTGGCCACCACGTCCTGGATGTCGGCTACGTTCAGCCCGTAGCGTGCGGCTTTCTGGCGGTCGATGTTCACGGTCAGCATCGGCAAGCCGGTGGTCTGCTCCACCTTGACCTCGGACGCGCCAGGAATCTTCTGCAACATGGATGAGACTTCCTCACCCGTCTTGTTCAAGACATCCATGTCGTCGCCAAAAATCTTCACTGCCACATCACTGCGCACTCCCGAGATGAGTTCGTTGAAGCGCAACTGGATCGGCTGCGAGAACTCATAGTTGTTCCCCGGCACCTTGCCCACGGTCTCCTGAATGGCCGCCAGCAATTCGTCGCGTGACTTGCGCGGCTCGGGCCACTCGGACAGGGGCTTGAGCATGATGTAGCCGTCGGAAATGTTCGGCGGCATCGGGTCGGAGGCGATTTCCGCCGTGCCAGTGCGCGCAAAAACGCGGTCGATCTCAGGGAATTTGGCCTTCAGCGTCGCTTCCAGTTGCTGCTGCATCGCCACCGATTGCGTCAGGCTGGTACCCGGAATGCGCAGGGCCTGGATGGCGAAGTCGCCCTCGTTCAGGCTGGGCACGAACTCGCTGCCCATGCGGGTGGCAATCAGGCCGCACAGCACAATCGCCACGGCGGCTGCCGCCAACACCACGGCCTTGGCCGCCATCACGCGATCCAGCAACGGGCCGTACCAGCGCTTGGCTTGCACCACCAAGAAGTTTTCCGTCTCGCTGACCCGATGGCCGATGAACAGGGCGACCGCCGCCGGAATGAAAGTCACCGACAGGATCATGGCCCCCACCAGCGCGGCCACCACGGTGAACGCCATCGGGTGGAACATCTTCCCTTCCACACCCGTCAGGGCAAAGATGGGCAGGTACACCACCATGATGATGAGCTGCCCGAACAGCAGCGCGCGGCGCGATTCCTTGGATGCCAGGAACACCTCGTGAAAGCGTTCCGCCCGCGTCAAGGGCCTGCCAAAGTGCGCCTGCGCATGGGCCAGACGGCGCACGCAGTTCTCGACGATCACCACCGCCCCGTCGATGATGATGCCGAAATCCAGCGCCCCCAGGCTCATCAGGTTGGCGCTCACCTTGTAATGCACCATGCCCGTGAAGGTGAACAGCATCGACAAGGGAATCACCGTCGCCGTGATGATGGCCGCACGGATGTTGCCCAGGAACAGAAACAGGATGACGATCACCAGGATCGCGCCTTCCAGCAGGTTCTTCTTCACCGTGGCGATGGCCTTGTCCACCAGCACGGTGCGGTCGTAGACCGTCACCGCGTGCACGCCCTCGGGCAGGCTGCGGTTGATCTCCACCATTTTCTTGTCCACGGCCTGCGACACCGTGCGACTGTTCTGGCCGATGAGCATGAAGACCGTGCCCAGCACCACTTCACGGCCGTTGTCCGTGGCGGCACCGGTGCGCAGTTCGCGCCCCATCCCAACGTCCGCCACGTCGCGCACGCGGATGGGCACCCCGCCCGCGCTGCTGAGGATGACGTTGCCGATGTCCTCCAGCGTCTTGACCTGCCCAGGCGCCCGGATCAGATACTGCTCGCCGCGCTTTTCGATGTAGCCCGCGCCCACGTTGCCGTTGTTGCGGTCCAGCGCCGTCACGATGTCTTGCAGGGTGACGCCCAACGAAGCCAGACGCGCGGGGATAGGCGCGATCTGGTATTCCTTGGCATAGCCGCCGATCGAGTTGATTTCCGTCACGCCGGGCACGTTGCGCAACTGCGGCTTGATGATCCAGTCCTGGATCTCGCGCAGGTCGGTGGCCGTGTAGGGTGTGCCGTTGGGCTTCTTCGCACCGTCCTTGGCCTCGACCGTCCACAGGTAAATTTCGCCCAGGCCGGTGGAAATCGGCCCCAGTGCAGGCGTGATGCCGGCGGGCAGTTTGTCGCGTGCCTCCTGGATGCGCTCATTGACCAACTGGCGCGCGAAGTAGATGTCGGTGCCGTCCTTGAAGATCACCGTCACTTGCGACAGACCATAGCGCGACAGGGAGCGGGTCTGCTCCAGGTTGGGCAGGCCCGCCATCACCGTTTCAATCGGGTACGTCACCCGTTGCTCGACCTCCAGCGGCGAATAGCCCGGCGCCTGCGTATTGATCTGCACCTGGACGTTGGTGATGTCCGGAACGGCGTCGATGGGCAGCTTCTGATAGCTGAATACGCCAATGGCGGCCATGCCGATGGCGGCCAGCAGCACCAGCCATCGGTGCTCGATGGCCGCGCGAATAAGTTTTTCAAACATGGACGTGGCTCCGGCATCAATGGGTGTGTTCGGCAGAGGCTTTGCCGAGTTCGGACTTCACGACGAAACTGCCTGCCGCCGCATACGCTGCCCCGGCTTGGAGCCCTTGCAGCACCTCGACGCGCTTGCCGTCGCTGCGGCCCAACTGCACGGGCTGGGCCACGAAGCCGTCATTCACCTTGACGAAGACGACGGGCTTGTCGCCCACGCTCTGTATCGCATCGCTGGCCACAGTGACGGGCACGTTGGCCTCGGATGCGGTCACTTCCACATTGACGAACAGGCCGGGACGCCACGCGCCCTGCGGATTGGCCAAGACCACGCGGGCCTTGGCCGTGCGGGTCTGCTCGCCGATCAACGCGCCCACGAAAGTGATGGTGCCTTGCGCGCTGGCATCGAAGGCCGTGGCCTTGATGTTGACTTTTTCGCCCACTCGGACGAGCGGCAAATCCTTGGCAGGCACGTTGATTTCCGCCCAGACCTGGCCCAGGTCAGACACAGTGAACACGGCAGCGTCTTCCTTGACGGCTTCGCCCTGGCTGAGGTGCTTTTCAATCACCACGCCATCGAAGGGTGCGCGCAACTCCAGGCGGTTCAGCCCGCCCGAAGACCCTGGGGCCAGGCCCACGGCAGACAGCTTCTGCTGCGCGTTGGCCACGGCGACCTGCGCCTCGTTCAATGCCTGCCCGGCTTGCAGGTAATCCTGCTCGGCGGAAATCTTCTGTTCCCACAGCCGCTTCTCGCGCTCGAAGGTGGTCTTGGCCAAAGCCAGCCGCTTTTGCGCCGTCTGCAATTCGCTGCGCTGCTCGGAGGCGGTCGGGCTGGTTATGACCGCCAGCACCTGTCCCTTCTTGACCGTTTGTCCCAAGCTGGCCTGCACGCTCTCGACCACGCCCGCCATGCGCGGGACGACATGCGAGGTGCGGTCTTCGTTCAGGCGGATCTCGCCCGGCAATTGCAGGGCAGACTTGATGCTTGCAGCCCCTGCGGTGTCGATGCCGATGGATGCCGCCTTGATTTGCGCATCGCTGAGTTCGACTTTCCCCTCTTCCTGGCTGAAGCTGAACCTGAAAGGCGCATTGGCCGTTTGTGCCACGATGTTGATCTCGAACGCATGGGGCTCCGGCACGGTCTCGCGACTCAGCAGACTGTCTTTGTCGGGCGCGAAATTGAGCGCCTGCTTCTCGCCGGTCAAACGCGAAACGGTGGCGCTGACCTTGGCGGCGCTGGCGGCCAGCGCCTTGCCCTTGTCGTACAGCCAGATGCGTAGGCGCGGCTCGCCGCCGTCTTCGGCGAGCAATGCCTCCAATCCGAAATCCCCTTCATTGAACAGCTTGCCGCCATGCGGCCCCTTGCCCGGCCCTTCATGGTGCTCGCCATCCGCATGGCCCTTGTCGTCCTCGTGCTGCGCATCGCTTGTCTTGCCATGATGCTCACCATCGCTGTGGGCCTTGGCTTCAACGTGGCTGCTGTGGCCCTCGCCTTCGGCGCTCTTGCCCGTCTTGCCGCCGAGGATGGCGCCGCCCAGTCCAACGCCCACAACGGCGATCACGGCGATGGCAATCCATTGCTTCTTGCCGACGTTCAGTTTGTTCGTGTCGAATTTCATGTTCATTCCTTGTTCGCGGGCGGGGTGGTCGTGGGTTCGGATGCGCCGATCACGCGATCCATGTCCGCCGCCGCGCGATGCGCTTCGGCCAGTGCCTTGAGGTATTGGGATTGGGCGGCGAAGTAGGTGCGCTGTGCGTCCAGCACTTCCAGGAAATTGAACTTTCCGTAGCCAAAACCCACGGTGGCCGCGTCATAGGCGCTCTTGGCCCCAGGCAGTACCTCGCGCTGCAACACGTCGATCTCGCCGCGAACCAACGTCAGCCGTTCGCGGGCTTGCAGCACTTCCGTGCTCAGGCGCAGGTTCAACGCCTGGAGTTCGTCCCGCGCCTTGTCTTCACGCTTCAACGCTTCCAGCAAGTTGCCCTGATTGCGGTCAAACAAAGGCAGCGGCACGGAAACGCCGAGCATCAACTGATTGCGCGCAAGCTCGTTCGGGCGCTTCACGCCCAGGCTGACCGTGACATCTGGCGTTTGCTTGCTCCGCTCCACGTCAGCCAATGACCTGCGGCGTTCAACTTCCAACTGCGCCCGGCGCAATGCCGACGAGGCCGACAGGCGCTGCTGGATGTCATCCAGCGAAGGGACGACCGGGAGATCATCCACACTGCCCGACACCTGGGTGAACTGTGGCGGGCTGGCCCCCAGCAAGCTGGCCAGCCGTGCGCGGGCGCTGCGCTGTTCGCTTTGGGCCTGCGCCAGTTCAACCCGCACGCCGGCCTCGGCCACCCGGGCCTTGGTTTCCTCGACCGGAGAGACCTTGCCCGCCATCACGCGCTTGGCAACGGCGTCCGTCGCTTTCCTGGCCAAGTCAACGCTGTCCTGGGCCAAGGCCGTGCGATCCTGGGCTGCCAGCGCATCGAAGAAGGCGGCGACCACGGCGGCGCGAATTTCGACGCGACGCGCGTTCAACTCCTCGACCGCAACGTCACGCCCACGCTCTGCCGCCGTGATGCGGGCAGCGCGCTTGCCGCCCAATTCGATGGGCAGGTTGATCTGAGCGCTTTGGGTGCGGGTTTGCGTGCGCTGGTCTTCAAGCGCATACGCCAGTTCGGGGTTGCGGCGCGCTTGCGCCTGAAGCACCTGGCCTTGCACGGCCTCGACTTCCCGCTGAGCGACGGTCAGGTCAAGATTGGCTTCCAAAGCCAGCGCGATGGCTTTTTGCAGGCTCAGTGGAGCCGTTGCTTCAGTCTGCGCCCCGCTTTGGGCATTGCCCGGCAGCGCTGGCAGCGGCTGGGCGAAAGCCAGCCCTGCCGTGAACGCAAGGAGCAAGCCTGCCGCCGTTGCCCTTGCGTTGTGATTGTGAATACCCTTCAACATCCGATTCTCCAGTGACTTGAAATACACGAGGGAATCGGCGGGGGGCGATCCAGATGATCGCCAGCAACGTCGTCACATCAGCCGCACGAAGCCGGCTGGATACCGTAGCGCGCCATGCGCGACGGCAGGGGTGAGGACGAAGAGAAAGGAACGCGCTCCCCGCCGATCAGGCGAGGGCACGCCACCGAGGGCGCTCTAAACGTTCGGGTGGAGGCGCGGCAAGGCTCTCCGGGTGGTACGCCGTATCCAGGGACGGGCTGATCGACGACGCCAGCTTGACATCCCCTGACAAGACCGAGAAGCACCCGGCATGACAGGACGGGCAATCAGGATCGCCGCCCAGGGTCTTGGCCGGATCAGGGCTGGCGTCCTTGCCGTCGGCCGCCTTGTGCTGGTGCGCATGGTGGCCGAAGTGCTTGGCCGCAGCCCCGGTTTCATGCTGGCAATAACTGGCCACAGCCGCCCAACTGAATTGGAGCGGCAAGAACACCAGCAAGACGATAGCCAGCCATTTGCGCATAGGGGTAACAGTGTAGCAGCTACAGGCTTCAATCCGCCATTCCTCGCTGCTTGGGTTTGTTTCAGAGTCCTCTGCGCGTAGCGTGCCTCCTCGCGGGTTCATCCAGAATGAAATAAGGACCGCTTCTATATTCGAATAGCTGTGGTCGCTTGACGCAACGAAGCGACACGAGGGGCACGGCAGCGCAGGGTATTGGCAGCAGTGTCAACCGCCGGAATACATTTCGAGCCGCGCACGCCGCGCTTCTGGTGATTCGCTGCGCATCTCATCGACAACCTGTTGGCGCGTCTTCGGTGCTGCGGAACTCTTGATGGGCACCGGCAGTCCACGTTGCATCAGCGTGAGCGTACCGTCCTTGCGGGCTGCCTCGACCTCGGCCAGCACCTGGGCACGGGTCTTGGTACTCTTGAAATGATCGGGGTGATACGTGAAGCCCTGCTCATTGGACGCGGGGTGCCAGAGCGAATCGGCCTGGGCCGCCATGGGCAGTGCCGTGGCCAGGATAATGGCTTTCATGGCGACAAGATGGGTCAGTTTCATTGCATGGTCCTTTCCAGTGTGATTTGCAGAAAATCGATATGCCCGAAGGCATGAGCACAATGTAAGAACCGGCACCGAACGGGAGTAAAACGTGCAGATGACAATTTGGACAGGTTGCGAGAGACCGCAGCAGGAACGCTGCGCATGAAGCTGCTGATCGTGGAAGACGAAGCCAAGCTCGCGGACTATCTTCGCAAGGGACTCTCTGAAGAAGGCTATGTGATCGATGTGGCTGCCAACGGCATCGATGGCCTCCACATGGCCTCTGACGGCCACTACGACCTGATCGTCCTCGACACCATGCTGCCGGGCATCGATGGCTTCGGCTTGCTGGCTGCACTGCGGCAGAGCAAGCAGACGCCGGTGATCATGTTGACGGCCCGCCATCGCATCGAGGATCGCGTACGCGGGCTGAAGGCAGGAGCGGACGACTACCTCGTTAAGCCGTTCGCCTTTTCCGAACTGGTGGCACGCATCGAGGTGCTGCTGCGCCGCACCGCCGGTACTGCGCCCGCGCCTGATGCGCTGGTGCTGTGCCTGGGGGACTTGCATATGGACCTGGCGAGGCGGCGCGCTACTCGGGCCGGCCAGCGCATCGATCTGTCCGCAAAGGAGTTCCAACTGCTGACGCTGCTCTTGCGCCGCAAGGGCGAGGTTCTGTCACGTACCGAAATCGCGGAGCAAGTATGGGACGTGAACTTCGATCACGGTACCAACGTGATCGACGTCGCTGTGCGTCGCCTTCGGAGCAAGCTCGACCTGCCCTTCGAGCGCCCACTGCTGCACACCGTCCGTGGCATGGGCTACGTACTCGAAGATCGGCAGTCGTGAGACCCAGGCGTGCCGGATCGCTGGGACGGCGGCTTGCCCGTTGGCTCGCACTTCTCACCCTGGTCGGGCTGGCCTTAACCTGCCTGGGCATTTACACCGTCACCGCGCTGAGCTTCAAGGAGCGGCAGATGGACACGCTGCGGCAACAGCAGACCCAGGTGAACCATCTTATTGCCGAGGCAGCAGAGTTAGACAGCGGCACGCTCGCACACAAGCTCGACGATGGCATGGTCGGCCGACAGGACATGAAATTGATCCTGACCCGTGCCGACGGCAGCGTCATCTATGCCAGCGCCGGCATTCCAGTGCATCACCGCGTGATCGACATGCGATTCGAGGCTACGACCGGCATCCCCCCCATCCAGGCGGTGCTGAGTCTTGATGTCAGCGAGGACGATCGTGTGCTAGAACGCCTAGCCCGCACGCTCGTCGCCGCCGCACTCGCTGGCGCAGTGGTGATTGCTGCTGGCGGATTTACGCTGGTGCAAATCGGGCTGCGTCCCGTGCGCGACCTCTCGGCTCAGATCCAGGCACTGGAGGCCGATACTCTGCACCGGCTTCTGGATGGCTCCGCTCAACCCGACGAACTGGCTCCGCTGGTGGCCCACGTCAACGAGTTGCTGAAGCGTCTGCACAAAGCCTACGAACAACTGGATGCCTTCAACGCTGACGTTGCGCATGAACTGTTCACGCCGTTGGCGACGTTGATGGGGGGCACTGAAGTTGCTTTGCGCAAAGCACGCGATGCCGACACGTTGCGAGATGTGTTGGGCTCGCACCTCGAAGATCTCCAGCGCATGTCGATGATCGTGCAGGACATGCTCTTTCTGTCGCAAGCCGACCGGGGGGCTGAGGCCCGCCGCGAGCACGTCGCCAGCATGGCAGGCGTTGCGCGCGCGGTGGTGGAATTGTACGAGGCAGCCATTGAGGAAGCCGGGCTGAAAGTTCGTATCAATGGTGATGCCACTGGCTTGGCCGACGTGCGCCTATTGCAGCGCGCATTGTCCAACCTGATCGGCAACGCAACCCGGCACGCGCATCCGCACAGCACCGTTGTCGTGCAAATCGACCGGCTGGACGGCGAGATCGCCCTGCGGGTGGTGAACGAGGGGCAGACGATTTCAGCCGAGCATTTGCCCAATCTGTTCAACCGCTTCTACCGGGCAGATGCAGCGCGGTCGGATGCCGCCCGCAATCATGGACTGGGCTTGGCCATCGTGGCTGCCATCGCCCGCATGCACGGAGGGCGGACGATGGTCGATTCGAGCAACGGCATCACGTCTATCGGGCTCATGGTGCCCACCCCGCGCGCGCAATAGTCAACGGATCGGGCACCACCAACAGACTGGCTCCACTAGCCAATTACTTCTTCCAGCAGGAGAAGCGCCAGAAAGCCGACAAAGAACATCGCCGTCACCCAGGGGCGATCTGGCGTTTCGTGTGCTTCGATCAGCAGTTCTTCGGTCACGAGGTAGAGCAACGCAATCAGACCAAACGCGAAGAAGCCAGTCAGAAGAGGGTTGGGCAACAGCGCCACCGGCGCTCCAAGCAAGGCCCCGATCGGCAGCAAGAGCACGAGCGCGGCCGTGATCCAGACGACCCTGGCACGGGAGCGAACGCTCTCGCCGAGTTCCGTGGCCACTGTCAATCCCAGGAACAGAACCTCGATGGTCAGGGCGATGGTCAGCGCGATGGTCAGAAGCAAGCCGACCTTTGGGCCAGCCGCAAACCCGATACCAAGCACCAAGCCATCAATCAGGATGTCGATGCCGATCACGGTCAGGAGACCGGCCGGCCCCTTCGCCAACGCTTCCAGATGCTTCACCAGCAGCATGGTGGCGACGCCGATTCCGCCGCCGATCATCGTCGCCCAAGGCGAGGCCCGGTGCATGATGTCGGGCAAGATTTCGCCGGCCGCCGCCGCGAACACGACGCCAGCGGCGAAATGCTGAATCGCGCTGACCAGTGTTGGCCCCGGCCGCACGTTCACCGCGACCGCAGCTCCGATGATGGCGGCCGCTGCCGGGATCAAGGTGTAGATCCAGGCCGAGATCACCATGACTTAAGTTACCGCGTTGCCGCACTGAGCACAGAATTTCGCGCCGATCGGAATGACGCTACTGCACTTCGTGCACGACGCTGGCACCAGCGATGTCCCGCACTGGCCGCAAAAGCGAGCGCCGTTCGGATTGATCGCTTTGCATTGCGGGCAAGTGATGCCGCTGGCCGAAGGCGCCGGATTGCGCCCCCAGTCGTGACTGCTGGGGCCACCGTGGCCATGGCTACTGCCATGCCCGTGGGAGCCGCCATGCCCCCCGCCGTGGCCGCCGCCATGCCCACCAAAAATTCGATCCAGGATTCCCATTTTCAACACTCCATATTCGGTTTTACTGACCCGCCTGCTGCCTGAGCAGCCTCAGCCCGTTGAAGACCACCAGCAAGCTCGCCCCCATGTCGGCGAACACGGCCATCCACATGGAGGCATCGTCGAAGATCGCCAGCAGCAGGAACACTAGCTTGATGCCCAGCGCGAGCGCGATGTTCTGCCATAGCACGGCGTGGGTGCGCCTGGACAGCCGGATCGTTTCGGGCAGGCGGCGTAGGTCGTCGTTCATGAGCACCACGTCGGCGGCCTCCATCGCGGTGTGGGTGCCCGCGCCGCCCATAGCGAAGCCGATGTCAGCCTTCGCCAGCGCGGGGGCGTCGTTGATGCCGTCGCCGGTCATCGCCGTGACGCCCATGCGCTGCTGAAGCTCGCCGATGGCCTGCAACTTGTCCTCGGGCAGCAGGTTGCCACGCACCTCGGCGATGCCCGCCTGGGTGCCGACGGTTTGCGCCGTCGCCAGGTTATCGCCCGTCAACATCACCGGCGTCACGCCCAATGCCTTCAGGTCGGCCACGGCCTGCGCGGATGAGGATTTGATGGTGTCGGCTACTGCACAGATGGCCATGACCCGTTCGCTGCTGGCCAACAACGTGACGGTGCGGCCAGCTTGCTCATGCACTGCAAGGCGGGCTTCGAGGTCAGCCGAACACTGCCCGCGCTCTTCAATCCA
>JAYRLJ010000055.1:0-13578 GCA_041905305.1 Hylemonella sp.
GCCCGCATGACCGCCCCAGCCATGCACCAACAGCACGACCGGGCCGTCACCTGCTGACGGTCGCGTGTAGACCGTCAGGCTGGCGCGCTCGAAGGGCCAGTGCGTGGTCAGCCAGCCGGCCGGCGCAGCGCGACGCCGATCCAGGGCCCGCAGCGGGCGCGCCGGCAGCGGCGTGCCGAACAGGCGGCAGGCTGCACGCACGGCAAGGCCGGGCCACAGGCGCTGTGAGGCGCCCAGGCCCAGGCGCAGCAGGCGTAGCAACGGACCGTTGCCGAGCGGGGCCGGGTTGGGTGAGAGGGGGGCTTGTGACATGGTGGTCTCCGGTGGGGGAGGGTCAATAGAAGATCCAGTCGCGGTTGCTGCGTGGCAGGCTGCGCAGTGACGCGAAGGCGGTGATCACGCCGTGTATCAGCAGATACAGACCGAGGCCGGCGAGGATGATCCACATGGCATTCTCCTTTCTTCGCACGATTGTGCGAAATTTGGGTGGACAAACAGGGTGGGCATGGTTCAGGCGGAGCGGCAGGGGGAAAGGGCTCAGGCCCGATAAGTCTGCAACAGGCGCTGCCAGGTGGCCAGCGCGCGGTCGGCGGCGGTCGGGTCGCGCAGGAAGCGCGTGTCGTGCAGCAGACCGATGGCAATGCCATAGATCTCGCCGACCAGCTGTTCGGGCACGGTGTCGGCCTTCAGATGCCCGGCCTCGACGGCCTGCTGCACCGTACGACGCAGGGCGGCGCGCCAGCGCGTCACCTCCAGCAGCAGGAAATCACGCAACTCGCCTTCGCGGTCGTCAAGCTCGAAGGCGCCGGGGACATAGATGCAGCAGTCGTTCGGGTCGGGCCGGCGCATGCGGGCCAGCCAGCGTTGCACGATCTCGTCGAGTCGCGGCAGCCCGCGTGGTTTCTGCATGGAGGGTGCAAAGACATCGGCCAGGAAACGCCGGCCGAACTCCTCGATCACTGCCTTCTGCAGTGACTCGCGCGAGCCGACGCGCGAGAACACGCCGCTTTTGGACAGGCCGATGCGGTCGGCCACCGCCTGCAAGGTCAGCGCCTCCAGCCCTTCGGCCGCCGCCAACTCGACCCCGGCGCCGACGATGGCGGCGCGGGTCAGTTCACTTTTGGCGGTCTTGGCATCCAGCGGCATGGATGCAATTTAGCACAATCGTACGAAATTGCAAATCTCCCGACGTCGCCCCGCGTTGTGGCCACCCGGCCGGTCAGCGCTCCAGCGCGGGGAGGACTTCGCCGCGGCTCTGGCCGAAGCCGATGCGGGCAAAGCCGGGTTTTTCGCACCAGCCGGTCAGGATCACGGCATCGCCGTCCGCCAGGAAGCCGCGCTGCTCGCCATCGTCGAGTTGCACCGGCTTGCGGCCGCCTTCGGCCAGTTCGATCAGCGCGCCGGCCTCGGCGGGCGTCGGACCCGAGATGGTGCCACTGCCCAGCAGGTCGCCGGGTTGCAGATTGCAGCCGCCGATGGTGTGGTGGGCCACCATCTGCGCGATGGTCCAGTACTGGTGGCGGAAGCTGGTGTGTGACAGGCGGCTGGGTGGCAGGCCCTGGGTGCGATGCTGGGCGGTTTCGAGCCAGACTTCGAGCTGGATGTCGAGCGCGCCCTGCGCACGGTTGGTGCTGGACTCCAGGTAGTCGAGCGGCTGCGGCTCGTTGGCGGGGCGGCTCCAGGCGGTACGGTACGGCGCCAGCGCCTCTAGCGTGACGATCCACGGCGAGATGGTGGTGGCGAAATTCTTGGCCAGGAAGGGGCCGAGCGGTGCCATCTCCCAGAACTGGATGTCACGCGCTGACCAGTCGTTGAGCAGGCAGATGCCGAACACATGCTGCTCCGCCGCGTCCAGCGCAATCGGTTCGCCTGCGGCATTGCCCTGGCCGACGTAGATGCCGAGCTCCAGCTCATAGTCCAACCGCTGGCAAGGGCCAAAGTCGGGCCGGCTGGCGCCTGGCGCCATGACTTGGCCGAGCGGGCGACGGAATTTCTGCCCGCTGACGCCGATGCTGGAGACGCGGCCGTGGTAGGCGATGGGCAACCAGCGGAAGTTGGGCGTCACCAGGTCGTCGGGGCGGAACAGCTTGCCGATGTTGGAGGCGTGGTGCAGCGAGGTGTAGAAGTCGGTGTAGTCGCCGATACGGGTCGGCACGGTGTACTCGACGGCAATCTGCGGCACCAGGCAGGTGCGCAGGGCCTCCACCTTCGCGCCGCTGGCACGCTCGTGCAGCAGGTCGAACAGGGCGTGGCGCAGGGCCTGCCAGGCGGCCGGGCCCATGGCGAGCAGCTCGTTGAGTGTTGTGTGGGCGCCGGCCAGCGCGGCCTGGGCGGCCAGTCCGTCCAGGCAGCCGGCCACCGTGACGCGGGCCAGATCGATCACCTGGTCGCCGATGGCCACCCCGCCGCGGAACGGCTCCTGCCGGTCGTGGTGGCGGAAGACGGCGAACGGCAGGTTCTGGATCGGGAAGTCGCAGCCGGCCACATTGGCCGAGGCCAACCAGCTGCGTGCGGCGGGGTCGTGGGTGTGGTTGAGTTGCATGTTGGGCCAGCCTGGTCAGGTGTTCATCAGGGCGTCGTCGAAGATCGCCACGGCGCGGGTCCAGCCGGCCGAGGCACCGCGGATCTTGTGCGGGAAGCACGAGATGTAGAAGCCGGTGGGCGGCAGCGACTCCAGGTTGTGCAGCTTCTCCAGGTGGCAGTAGCCGATGTCGCGCCCGGCCTTGTGGCCTTCCCAGATCAGCGAGGCGTCCTTCGACTCGCCATACTTCTGGGCGGTGTAGACGAACGGCGCATCCCAGCTCCAGGCGTCGGTGCCCGTGAGGCGCACGCCGCGCTCCAGCAGGTACATGGTGGCTTCGTAGCCCATGCCGCAGCCGGCGGCCACGTAGTCGTTGTGGCCGTAGCGCGAGCCGGCGCGGGTGTTCACCACCACGATTTCCAGCGGCGACAGCGTGTGGCCGATGCGCTTGAGCTCGGCCTCCACATCGGCCGCGGTGACGACATAGCCGTCGGCGAAATGGCGGAAGTCCAGCTTGACGCCGGGTTGGAAACACCACTCCAGCGGCACCTCGTCGATGGCGATGGAGCGCTCCTGCTGGCCCAGCGCCTTGTTCATGGTGCTGTGGAAGTGGTAGGGCGCATCGAGGTGAGTGCCGTTGTGGGTGGACAGCTGCACGAACTCCACCGACCAGCCTTCGCCGTCGGGCAGGTCTTCCTTCTTCAGCCCGGGAAAGAAGGGCTCGATCTGGCTGAAGGTGTTCTCGTGGGTGAAGTACTGGATCTTCGGCGCGAAGGCGGGTGGATCGCTGACGACGTCGTTTTCCAGGTAGATGGAGAGGTCGACAAACTTGCGTGGCATGACAGGCTCCAGTGAGGAAGGGACTGAAAACTCGGGCTACCAGTGCACCATGGGCAGGCCGGGCACCGGGGAACGGAAACAGGGGATGCGGTGGCCCAGCAGGCTGCCGAGGTAGACGGTCTGCAGGTCCGGGCCGCCAAAGGTGATGCTGGCCATCCAGGGCGCGATGCTGCCGTGGGCGCGTTGCATGTCTTCGGTTGTTACAGTGCCGGCGGCCATCTTGTCCAGCAGGTTGCGGCTGGCCTGCGGGTCGCCGTCATCGAGCAGCAGGCGCCTGTCACCTTGCGGCGTGAGTGCAATCAGCTGGTCGACCATCACCAGGGTGCACCAGAGGTTGCCGTGCGCATCGAAGGCGATGCCGTCCGGATAGCCGCCCAGGTGCGAGGGACCGAAGACCTCGCGCTCGGTCAGGCGCACACCGGACGGGCCGGACTCGTCCAGCCGCATGCGCGTGATGTGCGGGCCGGTGGTCTCGACGATGTAGAGCCACTCCTCCTTGGCATCCAGGCGCACCTCGTTGGTGAAATGAAAGCCGTCGGCCACCACGCGGATGCCGTGCTCGTCCACCACCGCGATGTAGCCGTCGCGCACGCGCCGTGCCGCCGCCGCAGTCCACGGGTTGACGCGGGTGGAAACGGTCAACCAGATGCGGTTGCACGAGTCGCGCAGCACGAAGTTGACCTTGCCGATGGGCTGGCCGTCGATCTGGTCGTACAGCGTGCGGGTGGCGCCGTCGCGGGTCATGACTTCCAGCCGGTCGGTGCCGAAGTTGGAGATCAGCAGGTCGCCGTTGGCTGCAAAGGCCAGGCCGTTGGGCAAGGTACCTTGCGTGAACCGGGCCTCAAAGGCCTCGGTCTGTTCGGACGCTGCGCTGCCGAAACGCGGGTCGGCTCGCTGGCCGATGAAGCGCTGCGTGCCGTCTGGCGCGATGCGCATCACGCCGCCGCGGGCGTCGGCCGACCAGAGCGTGCCGTCGCGTTCCGCCAGGATGCATTCGGGGCGTTGCAAGCCTTCACCGACATAGCGCAGTGCGGCAGGGTCGACCGTGAAGCCGTCAAGCGGATTGGTGTTCATCGCAGCAGGACCAGACTGAGTTGCGGGAAGGCGATCAGCAGCACCAGCACGGCCAGCATGGTCAGCGTGAAGGGCGCGGTGCCGCGGAAGATCTCACCCAGGCTGATGTCCAGCGTCCGGCCCAGGGTGCTCTTGATCACGTAGACGCTGAGGCCGAAGGGCGGCGTGAGCAGGCCGATCTCCACCGCCACCACGGTGATGACGCCAAACCAGATCAGGTTGAGCCCGAACTGCTGGGCGATCGGCAGCATCAGCGGCAACACGATGAGCAGGATGGACGAGGAGTCGATGATGGTGCCCAGCAGCAGCACAATGACCACGTAGATGATCATGAATGCCACCACGCCCAGCCCGGCCGCGGCCATCCACTCCAGCATGGCCTGCGGCGTGCCGCTCATGGCCAGCATGCGGGTGTAGATGTTGGCGCAGATGATCAGGAAGCTGACTGACACCGTGACATGCCCGGTCTCGGTCAGCACGCCCCAGAACTTGCGCAGGGTGAGCTTGCGCCGCAGCAGGGCGATCAGCAGCGCCACCGCCGCACCGACGGCGCCGGCCTCGGTGGCGGTGAACAGACCGCTGTAGATACCGCCGAGGATGGAGCCGATCAGCACCACGATGGGCAGCATCTTCAGCAGCATCTGGCTGATCGGCATGAGGTCGCCGTCGTCCACCGGCAGCGGCGTGCCGTCGCGGTAGACCGAGGCGGGGCGCAGCCAGGCCATCAGCACGATGGTCAGCGAGAAGGCCAGTGCCAGTACCAGACCCGGAACGATGCCCGCGGTGAACAGGTCACCGACCGACTGGTCCGACAGGAAGCCGTACAGGATCATCAGCAGGCTGGGCGGGATCAGCATGCCTAGCACCGAGGAGCCGGCTACCACGCCCACCGCAAAGCGCGGCTGGTAGCCGAAGCGCAGCATCTGCGGCACCGCGACACGCGTGAACACCGCGGCCGAGGCGATGGAAATGCCGGTGATGGCGGCGAATACCGCGTTGGCGGCCACCGTGGCCACGCCCAGCCCGCCGCGGATGCGCCGAAAGGCCTGGTTGGCCACGTCGAAGGCGTCCTTGCCGATGTCCGCATACGCCACCAGAAAGCCAGTGAGCACGAACAGCGGCACGACGCCGAAGATGTGGCTGGCGATGGCGTCGTTCACGGCCTGCGCCAGCAGGTTGGCAGCCACGCCGGCGTCGTCGCGGATCAGCCAGACGCCGATGAAGCTCAGCAGGCCGAGGGTGATGGAGACGTGCATGCCGGCGTAGATCAACGCCAGCATCAGCACCAGGGAGCCCAATGCAATGGTGACGCTGCTCATGCCGACCTTTCTGCGGAAGTCTGGAGACGGCGCCGCAGGCGCTGCAGGTCCAGGCCGGCCAGCAGCGCAAAGCACAGGGCGGTCACGGCCAGTCCGACCAGGGTGATCAGCCGCACCGGCCACACCGGCGCCTGGAAGTCGCCGACGGCACCCACGTACTCGCGGATCGTGATCGATTCGACCAACGGTTCCCAGCTGGCCAGCAGGATGACCACCATCAGCAGCCCGCCGACCAGATGGAAGGTGGCGTGCAGAGCGTCACTCAACAGCGGGCGACGCTCCTTGAGCCGGTCGAGCAGCACGTCGGCGCGCGTGAAGCGGCCGGTGCGCAGCGTGTCGGCCAGCTGCAGGAACACGATGCCGACGATGGACAGCGACACCATCTCGGTGACACCGCGCACCGGCGTGGCCAGCAGGTTGCGCCCGAACACGTCCAGGTTGATCAACACCATCAACGCCAGGATCCACAGCGTGCCCAGGGCATTCATGGCGCTGATCAGGTGGTGCAGGCCGAAGGGCATGGGCACGTTGTAGGCGTCGGCGGGCAGGGCCCCGCCCACCGGCGTCGTGCTGCCGCCGGTGTCGTTGGTGTCGGTCATCTCACTTGCTCCAGTCGCGCGGCAGCTTGACGCCCGCCTTGTTCATGCTGCTCATGTAGCCGTTGAGCACCTGGTCCGCCGGCAGGCCCTTGCTCTGGGCGTCGGCGGCCCAGATCTTGGCCACGGGCGAGAGCGCGTCGGCCCAGCGCTTGCGCTCGGTCTCGCTGAGTTCGCTGATCTTGGCGCCGGCTGCTGCAGACTCGCGCAGCCGCGTCTCGACCAGCGAGCTCTGCATCCGGGCGAACTCGGCCATCCAGACTTCGCCCGCGCCACGCACGGCGGCTTGCACATCGGGCGGCAGCTTGGCGAAGCGGTTCTTGTTCATGGCAACGCCGCCGGCGAACATGGCGCCGAAGTTGACCTTCGTGATGTAGGGCGCCACCTCGTGCAGCTTGGCGCCCCAGGCGCCGGTGGTGAAGACGATGGCGCCGTCGGAGACGCCCGACTTGATGTCTTCGTAGTAGGTGTTGAGTGAGCCGGCCACACCGACGGCGCCCGTGCCACGGATCCAGTTGGCCGAGGGGCCGGGCGCGCTGATCTTCTTGCCCTGCAGATCTTCCAGCTTGGTGATGGGGAACTTGGTCCAGATGTGGTACGAGTCCAGCGACATGCCGCCCAGGTAGGTCAGGCCGTTCTTGTTCCAGGCGTCCGCCATGGCGGGGATGTTCTTCTGCAGCTCGGCGATGGTCTGACTCATCAGGCCGATGTTGTCGGTGCCGAAGGGCGTGTAGTAGGAAATGTTCTGCAGCGGGAACTTGGGCGCCTCGAAGATGGTGCTCACGATGCCGAGATCGGCCACGCCATCGGCGATGCCTTTGGATTCGCTGCCCAGCTTGATCAGCGTGCCGCCCCAGGCCTTGGTCCATTCAATGCGGTATTTGTTGCCGCCGGCCTGCAGCCGCTTGTTGACCTCGGGAATGAAGACCTCGTCCAGCGTCTTGACCCAGAGGAAGACCGGTGGGTGGCCGGCTGCAGCGGTGAGCTTGATCACCTGCTGCGCCTGGACGGCAGAGCTGCCGGCCGCGGCGCCCAGGACGGCGGCGGTGACGGCAAGGCTGGACAGGGCGGTACGACGTTTCATGCTTGTCTCCTTCTGGTTTTGGTGGGGGCAGGAACGGGCAGGGCGGCACGGATGCCGCCCACGATGAAATTCAGCAGCAGGGGCTGCGCCTGCGGGTCGCACGGGACGTTGTCGCCCCTGGACAGGCGCTGCACCCGGGTGTCGCTCAGGTGGTGCAACAGGGCGCCGAGCGCGAACTGGTAGCACCAGGCCACCTCGCCCCGCGTGGCATGGGGCAGCGCCTCCTGCAGCGCCTCGATGAAGGCGATGGCCAGCGGATCGAAGTAGTCGCGCAGCACGCGATCCGCTTCGTCGATGGCGTTGTAGAGCTCGCGCGCGACCAGCAGCGCGTAGTACTCGCCCTCGGCGCTGGCGCGCAGCTTCAGCACCGGCGCAATGAAGGCTTCGACGATGCCACGCAGTTGCACGTCGGGCGGGCCGGCGCGCGGTACCGCGGCCAGTGCCGCCAGCCGCTCCTCGATGGTCTGGTTCCAGTGCTCGAAGATGGCGTGGAACAGCGCATGCTTGGGCCCGAAGTAATACCCCACCAGCGCCAGCGGCACGCCCGCTTCTTCGGCAATCTGCCGGATGGTGACCGCGTGGTAGCCATGCTGGGCAAACAGCTTCTCTGCCGCAAGCAGGATGGCGGCCTTGCGGTCGGGGCGCGTCTCGCCACGGCCTGGCGCCGTCGAGCGGGCGCGGGTGCTGGCCTTTCGGGTGCGCATGTCCATGGGGCGAATTGAACACTTGTACAAAAAACTTGAACACCCGTACAAACCCTGAGCCTGCGGGTCTGCACAAGGCCGAGGTCAGGCGCTACCCTTGCGGCATGACCTTGCACACTTCGCCGCTCTACATCCCCCAGATCCGTCGGTACCAGGACTGGCTGCGTGAGCAGCGCGGCCTGAGCTTTGACAGCTACGACGCGCTGTGGCGCTGGTCCACCACCGAGCTCGATGCCTTCTGGCAGAGCATCTGGGACTACTTCGACCTGCAGTCACCCACGCCCCATACTGCGGCGCTGGCTGAGAACGTGATGCCCGGAGCGCGCTGGTTTCCCGGAGCGCAGGTCAACTACGTGCAGCAGGTGTTCCGCCATGTCGAGGCCGCGTACGCGGCGGGCTTCCCGGCTCTGGTGAGCCACAACGAACAGAGCCTGGAGGCCGGCGTACCGGCGCGTGAGCTGAGCTGGCCGGAACTGAAGCGCCAGGTGGCATCGCTGGCCTTGCACCTGCAGGCCCAGGGTCTGCAGCCGGGCGACCGCGTGGCGGCCTACCTGCCCAACATTCCCGAGGCCATGGTGGCCTTCCTGGCCGTAGCCAGCCTGGGCGGCGTGTGGAGCATCTGCGCGCCCGACATGGGCACGGCCGCGGTGCTGGACCGCTTCAGGCAGATCGAACCCAAGGTGTTGATCGCCTGTGATGGCGTGCGCTATGGCGGACGCGACTTCGACCGCCGTGAGGTGGTGGCCGAACTGCGTGCCGCGTTGCCGAGCGTGCAGCACGTGATCGTGCACGACAACCTGGGTCTGCAGCCGGACGCTCCTGAATCCATAGCGGACCACGTCCTTTTAAAGAGCACCACGACTCGAAATGATGCCCAGACGGCGGCGTTCGTGCCGCGCTGGTTGCCCTTCGACCATCCGTTGTGGATCGTCTACTCCAGTGGCACGACCGGCTTGCCCAAGCCCATCGTGCATGGCCACGGCGGCTCGGTGCTGGTGGCGCTGGCACTCAAGGTGCTGCACAACGACGTCGGCTGCAGCTACGAGGCCAACTCCTGGGGCGAGCGTTACCACTGGTACAGCTCCACCGGCTGGGTGATGTGGAACGCACAGATGAGCGGTCTGCTCAATGGCACGACCTGCTGCATCTTCGACGGCAGCCCGGGCGGCCGCACCGTGGATGCGAGCGGCAACAAGATGGCACCTGACTGGGGCACGCTGTGGCGCTTTGCCGCCGATGTGCGCGCCACCTTCTTCGGCGCCGGTGCCGCCTTCTTCGCCAACTGCCTGAAGTCCGGCCTCGACCTCACGCGCCTTGAAGGGCTGCGCCAGGTGCGTGCCCTCGGCACCACCGGCTCGCCGTTGAGCGAGGAGGCACAGGCGTGGGGCACGGCGCAATTTGCCAGCTTGGGCATCCCCGACATCTGGTGGTGCAATATTTCGGGAGGTACCGATTTTGCCGGCGCCTTCATTGGCGGCAACCGCGAACTGCCGCAGGTACCGGGCCAGATGCAGTGCCGTCTCTTGGGTTGTGCGGTGGAGGCCTGGAGCGAGCAGGGGGCGCCGGTGGTCGATGCGGTGGGCGAGCTGGTCTGCGCCCAACCTATTCCGAGCATGCCGCTGTACTTCTGGAACGACAAGGACAACGTGCGCTACCTGTCCAGTTATTTCGACATGTACCCGGCCGGCCACGGCCGCTTGCCGGGCGGTGGCGACGGCCCCGCCGCCATGGGGCCGGTGTGGCGCCACGGTGACTGGCTGCGCATCACTCCCTCCGGCGGCTGCATCATCTATGGGCGCAGTGACGCCACCATCAACCGCCATGGCCTGCGCATGGGCACCAGTGAGCTCTACAGCGCGGTGGAGGCGCTGCCCGAGGTGCTGGACTCGATGGTGGTCGACCTGGAGTACCTGGGGCGCGAGAGCTACATGCCGCTCTTCGTGGTGCTGCGCGAGGGGCATACGCTGGATGCCGCCATGAAGGCACGCATCAACGACGCGATCAAGACCGCCTTGTCACCGCGCTTTGTGCCGAACGAGATCTTCCAGGTGGCCGAGATTCCGCGTACCCTGACCGGCAAGAAGCAGGAGCTGCCCATCAAGAAGCTGCTGCTGGGCCAGCCCCTGGAGAAGGTGGTGAACCGGGACGCCATGGCCAACCCAGCCTGCCTGGCCTGGTATGAACGCTTTGCGGCGCAATATACTGCCGGTGGATCAGGGGGATGACATAGGCTTTGTCCGGGTGCGGCTCGCCGCCCCCAGTGGCAGGCGGTATCTGCGCTGACTCATGGTTCATACGCCCACCCTGCTGCTGGTCAACGCGCTCGTCATGGCCACCTTGGCCATCTGTCTCGGGCTGGTGGCCCAGCGCGGCCAGCGCGACGGCCTGCGTATCTGGGCCGGCGCTCTTGCCGCCCACAGCGGCGCCTACTTCCTATTCGGCCTGCGCGGCGTCGCCAGCGACTGGTTGACGGTCTGGCTGGCCAATGTCCTGCTGGCCGCTAGCTTCGCGCTCATGCTCGAAGGCTTGCACCAGTTCCAGCAGGTGGCCGTGCGCCGCGTCCTGGCCTGGGCCCCCGTGGTCGCGGCGGCGCTGGCCTTTGCGCTGTTCCTCGATGACCCTCGCCTGCGCCTGCTGCTGGGTTCTGCGCTGTCCTGCCTGCAGTTGGCCCAGCTGAGTTGGCAACTGGGCGCGCGCTGGCAGCAGACGGACGGTCGCGGCAAGTACTTTGTCCTGATCGCCTTTGTCCTCATGGCGCTCATGCTGGTTGTGCGGGCGGCAGCCGTCCTGTCGGGTGCGATGCAGTTCACCAGCGTCAAGGATTCCAACCTGATCCAGGCCGCCACCTTCCTCATGGCAACGGTGGCCATGATGCTGGTCAACGTGGGCATGGTTGTGATGACCAAGGAGCGTGCCGAGGAACGCAACCGCACGCTGGCGCTGGTGGATGCGCTGACTGGCCTTTACAACCGTCGCCACATCCAGCAGGCGCTGACCCAGCGGATCGCGCAGGCCCGGCGCCAGGGCCTTCCGTTGTCGCTGCTGATGCTCGACATCGATCACTTCAAGCACGTCAATGACAACCACGGGCACCAGAGCGGCGACAAGGTGCTGCAGGACCTGGCGCGCTGCATCAGGGAGCGCGTGCGCAGCCAGGACACCGTGGGTCGCTGGGGCGGGGAGGAGTTCATCGTCATCCTGCCCGATACCGACGCGGCCGGCGCCGCGGTGCTGGCCGAGCAACTGCGGCAGGCGGTGGAGCGCTGGCACTTCGTTTCGCTGCAGGCGCAGCCGATTCCGCTGACCATCAGCATCGGCCTGCATGTGCTGGGGGAGGGCGAGGGCTCGGACGAACTGGTCGGCGTGGCCGATCGCGCGCTCTACCTGGCCAAGGAGCGCGGCCGCAATCGCGTCGAGCAACTATGAGCGCGTGCCGCTCACGGTTGCACCTGCCGCTGTAGCCATGCGGCGAAGGCGGCCAGGGCCGGGCGGGGCTCGCCGCGCTCCGGCGTGACCAGCCAGTAGGCGCGCCCGCTCTTGTGCGGCTTCGGGCAGGCGATCACCAGTTCGCCGCGCGCCAGTTCGGGCTCGATCAGCAGGCGGGGCACCAACGCCAGGCCCAGGCCCTCGGCCGCGGCGGCGGCGGTCATCGAATACAGCTCGTAGCGCGGGCCGGACAACGCCAGTGGTGCCTCCACGTCCATGGCCTCGAACCACTGGCGCCAGGCTTCCGGCCGCGTGCTCTGCTGCAGCAGCGGCAATGCCGCCAGGTCGCGCGCTTGCAGCCGCTTGCGGCCGCGCAGCAGGGCCGGGGCGCACACGGGCACCACCTCTTCCTCGATCAGCAGCGTAGCCTGCGTGCCGGCCCAGTTGGCGACCTGCTCCGGCGTTCCGGAATAGAGCGCGGCGTCGAACTCGGTGTCCGCAAACAGGAAAGGGCGGGTGCGGGTCTCGATGTGCACCACCAGCTCCGGGTGCGCGGCGGCCAGCGCGGGCAGGCGTGGCAGCAGCCAGCGCGTGGCGAAGGTGGGCACGGCCGCCAGCGCGATGGTGCCGGCGCTGCCCTGGCGCGACATGGCCTCCAGTGTGTCGCGTTCCAGCGCCTGCAGGCGCGGCGCGATCTGGCGCGCGTAGTCGGCGCCGGCCGGGGTGAGTGCCACGCCGTGGCGGGTGCGGCGGAACAGCGCCAGCCCCAGGAATTCTTCCAGCGCGCCGATCTGGCGCGACACGGCGCTCTGCGTCAGCGCCAGCTCCTGTGCCGCGCGCGTATAGCTCTCGTGACGGCCGGCGGCGTCGAAGCAGGCCAGGGCTTGCAGGGAGGGGATCTTGCGGCGCATGGTGTGCGCAATATACACAACTGAGGGGCGCCGCCATCCAGTGACTACCCCGAAAATTCCAGCAAGATATGCAAAAACAGCATGTCTGAGTGAAAAATCCTCGTTTGCGACCGGTGCTGCGAGCCCGTACCATGTCGGCAACTTTCAGGAGAACCTCCCATGGCCAAAGCCACCTTCCAATGGAATGACCCCTTTCTGCTCGACCAACAGCTCACCGATGAGGAGCGCATGGTGCGCGACGCCGCGGCTGCCTATTGCCAGGACAAGCTGGCCTCGCGCATGCCCGAGGCCTTCCGCCAGGAGAAGACCGACGCCGCCATCTTCCGCGAGATGGGTGAACTCGGCCTGCTCGGTCCGACCATTCCCGAGCAGTACGGCGGCCCCGGCCTGAACTACGTGGCCTACGGCCTGATCGCGCGCGAGGTGGAGCGCGTGGACTCCGGCTACCGTTCGATGATGAGCGTGCAGTCCTCGCTGGTGATGGTGCCGATCTTCGAATTCGGCACCGAGGCGCAGAGACAGAAGTACCTGCCCAAGCTTGCCACCGGTGAGTGGATCGGCTGTTTCGGCCTGACCGAGCCGGACCACGGTTCCGACCCCGCCTCCATGGCCACCCGCGCCTACAAGACGGCCGGCGGCTACCGCCTCAAGGGCAACAAGATGTGGATCTCCAACAGCCCGATCGCCGACGTGTTTGTGGTCTGGGCCAAGGAGGTGAGCGAGGGCGGCGCCGTCGGCCCGATCCGCGGCTTCGTGCTGGAAAAGGGCATGAAGGGCCTGTCCGCCCCCGCCGTGCATGGCAAGGTCGGCCTGCGTGCGTCGATTACCGGCGAGATCGTGATGGACGATGTTTTCGTGCCGGAAGAGAACGCCTTCCCCGAAGTGCAGGGCTTGAAGGGCCCCTTCACCTGCCTGAACTCGGCGCGCTACGGCATCGCCTGGGGCGCCCTGGGTGCGGCCGAGGACTGCTGGTTCCGTGCCCGCCAGTACGTGCTGGACCGCAAGCAGTTCGGCCGCCCGCTGGCCGCCAACCAGCTGATCCAGAAGAAGCTGGCCGACATGCAGACCGAGATCGCGCTGGGCCTGCAGGGCTGCCTGCGCCT
>JAYRLJ010000432.1:0-2444 GCA_041905305.1 Hylemonella sp.
CGGCCTCGCGCTGCGCCTCGTTGGCATCCTGCAGGTAGAGGTTCAGCGGCACCATGCGGCGCTCGATGTAGACATGCTTGAGCACGATGTCGTCGCCGTTCTCCTCCAGCAAGCTGGGGCAGAAGTGGCGCAGCTCCTTGATGAGCTCTTCTTCGAAGCGGTGGCGCGGCAGCGCGACGTTGCTGTACTCCAGGGTGTCGGCCATGCGACCGACACGGTCGTGCTGCTTCACCAGCAGGTACTTGCTCTGGATGAGTTCGCGCGTGGTGTCCTTCTGCGGCGGGTAGAAGTCCTTGATGAGCTTGAAGACGAAGGGGAAGCTGGGCAGGTCGAACACCAGCATCACCATGCCCTTGATGCCAGGGGCGATGCGGAACTTGTCGCTGGAGTGGCGCAGGTGGTAGAGCAGGTCACGGTAGAAGAGGTTCTTGCCGTGCTTCTGCAGGCCGATGGCGTTGTAGAGCTCGGCGCGCGGCTTGCGTGGCATGAGGCTGCGCAGGAACTGCACGGTGGCCGAGGGCACCTCCATGTCCACCATGAAGTAGGCGCGCGCGAAGCTGAACAGCATCAGCAGGTCGTCCTCGCCGAACAGCGCGCCGTCGATCACCAGGCCCTTGTCGCCATGCAGGATGGGCAGCGCGAACGGTGTCTCGTGGAAGCCGTTGATGATCTTGCCGACCACATAGGCGCCCTTGTTGCGGAAGAACAGCGAGCTGAGCACCTGGACCTGGAAGTTGGTGCGCCACTTGGCGCCGGCCATCTGGCGATCGACCGCCGCCATCACCGCCCGCGTGTCGCGCTCCGGGTCTTCGAACGGCGCCTTGAGCTGGAAGTTGGTGACGATGCGGCGAAAGGTCTGGTCCAGCTTGCCGGGCTCGGGGTAGTAGGCGCGGTAGGTGGGCTTGGCGGCGGGCTCGTCGTTCTCGATGTACTCGGTGCTGACGGCCGGGCGCACGAACAGAAAGCTGTTGTGGAAGTAGCTGTGGTGCAGGATGCGCGTGCACACCGAATTGAAAAAGGTCTCGGCCAGTTCGGGCTGCAGGTGGTTGGTCAGCAGGCCGATGTAGTGCAGCTTGACCTGCTGCCACACGTCCATCGGCAGCTGCGACGCTTCGTAGCCGAGCTCCAGCAGTTCCACGCACTCGCCCACGCGCTGGTCATAGAAGGCGATGCGCTCCGCCTGGGCCTTCTGCTGGCCATGCCAGTCGGCGTTCTCGAAACGCGTCTTGGCCTTGGCGGTGGTGCCGCGGAACAGGCGAAAGTGGCGGTTGAAGCCGCCCAGCAGGGCCTGCGCGATCTCGTAGGCACGGGGGTCGTTGAGCTGATGGGGAAACACCGCGGGCTCCGTCCGTTCTGCACAAGCTGCCAGACTAGCTGGCGCGACGCCCCTGCGTGGGCGGAGCATCCGTGCCGGACGAAGCCAGCCGCGGGTCGCTACGCCTCGGCCAGATAACGCCGCGCCACCCGCTCCAGGCCCTTCTGGTAGGCCGGCATCACATCGTCGGGCCCGCCAGCAGTGATGCGCAAGTCCTGCAACAGGCCGTTGTGCAGGCCGTAGACCCAGCCGTGCACCACCACCGATTGACCACGCGCCCAGGCGTCCTTGACCACCGTGGTGCGGCACACGTTGCGCGCCTGCTCCAGCACATTCAACTCCACCAGCGCGTCCACACGCAGCGCCTCGGGGATCCGTTCAAGCAACGCAGCGTGCTGGTCGCGCACGTCCTGCACGTGGCGCAGCCAGTTGTCGACGAGCCCGAGGCGCGCGCCCGCCAACGCGGCCTTGACGCCGCCGCATTGGGAGTGGCCGACCACGATGATGTGCTGCACCTTCAGGCCATCCACGGCGAACTGGATGACCGAGAGCGCATTCAGATCGGTGTGCACCACCAGGTTGGCCACGTTGCGGTGCACAAAGAGTTCACCGGGCAACAGGCCCACGAGGTCGTTTGCAGGAACGCGGCTGTCAGAGCAACCAATCCACAGGTATTGCGGCGTCTGCTGGCCCAGCAGGCGCGTGAAGAAGCCGGGCTGGCGCTTTTCCTGGGCGGCCGCCCAGTCACGGTTGTTGGAGAAGAGTTCGTTGAGGTCTTGGCTCATGCTCGATAGCAGGCGTAAAGATGCCGGTCCAAGACCCGCCCTTGCTTGATCACACTCTGGCGCTGCAGACCTTCGTACTGCATGCCAATCTTTTCGGCCACCCGCTGGGACGGTGCGTTGCCGTCATAGATGCCGGCAAACACGCGGGTGATCTCCGGATGAGCAAGGGCCTGCGCCACCACCTCCCGAGCCGCGCGACTGGCCACGCCCAGGCCCCAGAAGGTGGGCGCCAGCCACCAGCCCACTTCGGCATTGCAGCGCAGCGGCCCCTGGCCGGGGTGGAAACCGCAGCCCCCCTGCGGCGCATCGTTCAGGCAAATGACCCAGGTGGAAGCCGCGATTTT
>JAYRLJ010000433.1:0-2443 GCA_041905305.1 Hylemonella sp.
AGGCGCTTGTCGGCGTTGGGCTTGCGCTGCAGCGCCACCAGGCGCAGCGCCTTGCCCACCACGGCGTCGGCCTGCGGGGGAATGGCGGCAATGGGCGCGTCCCCCGCGCCGCTGGCCGAGGCGACCTGGATGTCGGTCACGCCCGCGTATTCGGCCTGCGCGAGGTAGAACGGCACGTCCATCAGCGGCACGCCCTGGGGGTTGGCCTGCCAGTGCGCCGTGTCGCCGCGCCGGTAGGTCATGGCCTGCAGCACGGGGATGCCCAGCCGCTCGAACTCGGCGCGGCGCATTTCGGGCATGAGCATGATCTGGGTGTTGATGAGCACGTCGGCCAGCGCCTTGCCCTGGGGGCGCAGCATGCGGTCCAGGGCGCCCGCGTCCATCATGGGGCTGTAGAAGCTCAGCGCCACGGCGCCTGCGGCCTCGATGCGGGCGATGAGGTCGTCGATGTAGTCGGCCTGCACCGAGGCGATGTACTGCTGGTGCACGGCCAGCGCGACCACGGGGCGGCGCTGCGGGTCGGTGGGGTCCACCCCCGCCCAGCGCAGGTAGGCCAGCGGGTCGGCGAACACCTGGCCGGGCGCGCGCGGGTGGTACACGGCGGTTTTGGGAAAGACCACCGGCTCGGGCACGCCCTGGGCGCTCTGGCCCTTCAAAAAGGCAGCGACAGTAGCCACAAAGCCCTCGAAGTTCTGCCGCCCGCCGTTGCTGTAGTAGTTCGCAAGGCGGCGGCCCAGGGCCTCATCCACCCCGCCGCCCCAGGCGGGCCGGGCGTCGTACAGCCAGGCGTGCGGGGCGCGCAGGCCGGGCAGCGCGCGGGCCAGGTGCTGGCGCACGTCGTCTTGCTGGTAGCTGTCGAAGAACACCATGTCCTGCCCCTGGAACAGCCCGGCATCGGCGTCGGCCGGGATCTTGCCCAGGTAGCGCACCTGCACATCAATGCCGTGCGGGCGCGCAATGTCGGCCAGCAGGCGGAACTTGCCCGGCGGCACGTTGGACGTGGCGATGAACAGCACCGAGGCCGCCTGCGCAGCCCCCAGGGGCCATACAGGCAAAAAGGCCAGCAAGCACAGGGCCAGCCAGCGGCAAAACAGGGACATGGGGTTCACTGGAATTCTTTGAATGAAATTGGCCTCTGGCGCTTATTCAGCAGGCGCCAACAGCTATGTTTTCAGTAGCATTCAGGCACGGTGTGGCACACACCCCGGCCCTCGCGTCCCCACCAGAGAGGAGGCCGGGGGTGGTTCATTGCACAGTCCTTATCGCTTCACACACTCCCCTCTTCAAAAATCCACACGCGCCGACACGAACAGGCGGCGCGCACGCTCGGCATAGCCGAAGCTGGCGGACTTTTCTGCCAGGTTCACGTTGCCGATGTTCTCCAGCCCGGCGCGCAACGCCAGCTTGCGCTCTCCGTCCAGCGCGATCTGCTTGCCCACGCTGGCGCTCCACAGCGCGTACGAAGGCAGTGGCTTGCCGTCGGTGGCCGTCTGGCTGCCGGTGAACTCGCCAGCCACGCGGGCGCTCCAGCCGCTGGCGTTCTTCCACTCCAGGCGCGAGGTCAGGCTGCTCGAGGGCCGATCGGCCAGCTTCTTGCCCGTGGTCTTGTCGCGGGTGTTGAGCAGCGTGAGGTCGTTGCTCCAGCTCCAGGCGCGGGAGATGTCCCAGACCACGCCCGCCTCCAGGCCGCGGATGCGGGCAGCGTCCACGTTGTCGTACTGGTAGAAGCGCCGCGTGCCCTCGGTGCGCAGCAGGCGGTAGGTGATGAGGTCTTTCACCTCGGTGTTGAACACCGTGGCGCGCAGCGTCCAGCCGGGTGCGGCCTGCCAGTCGGCACCCACCTCGAAGGAGTTGGACGATTCGGGCTGGATGTTGGCATTGCCCATGAAGGTGTGCGGCCCCTCGGCGCCCACGTAGTTGGGCGAGATCTGCTTGAGCGTGGGGGCCTTGAACGCGTGGCCAAAGCCGCCCTTGACCACCAGCGCCGGGCTGGCCTCCCACACCAGGTAGGCGCGCGGGCTGAGCTCGCTGCCAAAGAGCTGGTGGTTGTCGGCACGCAGGCCGGCGGTGAGCATCAACGACTGGGTCAGCGCCAGCTCGTCCTGCACGAACAAGGCCTTGTGCGTGGCCGAGTCGCTGCCGTTCTTCAGGCCTGCGTTGACCAGGGTTTCGTCGCGCCACTCGCCACCCACCGTGAGCTGGTGGGCGCCGAGCTTGAAGCTGGCGTGGCCGTCGATCACGTCGTCGGTAAGATTTTGCGGGCGCGTGGGCGAGACGCCATTGGTGGCGGTGTTGGTGATGTCGATCTCGCTGCGGTAGGCCTGCACGCGGCCGCGCCAGCCGTCAAAGCGCCCTTCCCAGCCCAGGTGCGTCTGGGTGCGGTCCACGTCGTAGGTGCTGCGGTAGGCCTTTTTGGCCGACGACACGGTGTCGTAAAAGCGCT
>JAYRLJ010000434.1:0-2442 GCA_041905305.1 Hylemonella sp.
GTCGAAGGCAAGCAGTTTCATAGGAAATATCAGGCCTTGGCGCCCGTAGATCGGGCGTCGTCAGCTCCCGAATTGATAGCAGCCGTCTTGCGCACGCCGAAGGTGATGCCCACCGTCACCAGCACCAGGCCGGCGATCAGGTTCCAGTACAGCGGCTCGCCGAGAAAGATCACGGCGCCCAGCGCCGACAGGCCGGGCACCAGCGCGGTGATCATGGTCGAGCGCACCGGGCCGAAGTACTGGATCATGCGCACAAAGGTGATGCCCGAGATCACCACCGAGCCCACGCCCTGGAACAGCACCTGAAACAGCACCTCACCCACGGGCGCCGTGGCCAGCTGGCTGTGCAGCACACCCAGGCCCAGCAGCAGGGCATACACCGGCACATAGGTGAACAGTGCGAACACCGTGATGGCCGCAGTGGCACGCACGGCGTCCAGGCCGTGACGACGCGCCAGCACGCTGTAGGCCGACCAGCACATTGCCGCCGTCATGAACAGCAGGTCGCCCTTCCAGACCTCGCCCCCCTCGAAGGCCTTGAGCAGGCTGGCGCCACCCACCAGCAGGTCGCCGCCAACGATGCAGGCCAGGCCGACGGCACGCGCCGGCGTGATGGGTGTGCCCAGCACCAGCAGCGCCAGCAGTGTGGTCCACAGCGGCAGGCTGCCGGGCATCAGCACCGAGGCATGCGCCGCCGGTGCATAGAAGAAGCCGGCATAGGCCAGCACCGCATAGCCGAAGCCGCCAAAGATGCCGCAGGTGGCCGTGACGCGCAGGCCCAGCGGCGACAGGCCGAAGAAGGACGAGGCACCGCCTCCGGGCTGGTCGGGCAAGGCACGGTCGCGCTGCACCAGCCAGGCGCCCAGCGGCAGCAGCACCAGGCTGGCACCGATGATGCGCGCCAGTGCGATGTCGTACGGCGACAGCGAGCCCTTGGCCGACGCGCGGGCAATGACGATGAAGGCGGTCCAGATGGCGACGGTGACGACAGCCGCGCCGATGCCGACCGTGCGCGGCGACAGACCCTTGAGGAAATGCATGCCATGATTATCGGCGTGCGGCGTTAGACTGTCCGCGCCATGCCTCTGTCACGCCTGCATCCCCCTACCCTCCGCCGCGGCCTGCTGGCCGCCGCCCTGCTGCTGATCAGCAGCCTGGCCCAGGCCCAGAGCCGCCTGCCGGCCGACGTCAGCGCCGCGCTGGCGCGCGCCAAGGTGCCGCCCGAGGCCTTGAGCGCGCTGGTGGTGGACGTCGAAGGCCGCGCCGCACCGCGCCTTACCCACCGCGCCGGCATGCCGGTGAACCCGGCCTCGGTGATGAAGCTGGTGACCACCTACGCCGCACTCGACACGCTGGGACCGACCTACAGCTGGACCACGCCGGTCTACGTGGAAGGCACCGCCCGCAACGGCACGCTCTACGGCAACGTCTACATCAAGGGGCAGGGCGACCCCAAGCTGGTGCTGGAGCGCCTGTGGCTGCTGCTGCGCCGCGTGCAGGGGCTGGACATCCGAACCATTGCCGGCGACATCGTGCTCGACCGCAGCGCCTTCGAGGTGGCCGCACCGGACCCGGGCGACTTTGACGGTGAACGCCTGCGCCCCTACAACGCCGCGCCCGACGCGCTGCTGCTGAACTACAAGGCGGTGGTCATGACCTTCGTGCCCGACCGCGCCGCCAACGCCGCCCACGTGGCCTATGACCCGCCGCTGGCTGGCGTGCAGCTGCCCACCCATGTACCGCTGACCGAGACCGACTGCAACGACTGGCGCGCCGCGCTGCGTGCCGACTTTTCCGATCCTTCACGCATCCGCTTTGCCGGCCGCTACCCGGCCAGTTGCGGCGAGAAGGTCTGGCCGCTGGCCTATGCCGACCCGGCCAGCTACGCCGCACGCGCGGTGGAAGGCCTGTGGCGCGAGATGGGCGGCCAGCTGCAAGGGCGGGTGCGTGAAGGCAAGGTGCCTGGCGGGCTGGCACCGGCTTTCGAGCTGGCCTCGCCCGCGCTGGCCGAGGTGGTGCGCGACGTCAACAAGTACAGCAACAACGTGATGGCCCAGCAGCTCTTCCTGACCCTGAGCCTGGCGCAGCAGGGGGTTGGCAGCTACGCGGCCTCGCGCGAGCTGCTACAGGGCTGGTGGAAGGATCGTTTCGGAAGCGACGACGTGCCGGTGCTGGACAACGGCTCCGGCCTGTCGCGCAGCGAGCGCATCACGGCGCAGGCGCTGGCACGACTGCTGCAACACGCCTGGGCCTCGCCGCTGTTGCCCGAGCTCGCGTCTTCACTGCCCATCACCGGGGTTGACGGCACGCTGCGCCGCATGCGCAACCGCGCCACCGGCAGCGCCCACCTCAAGACCGGCAGCCTGCGCGATGTGGCCGGCGTAGCCGGCTATGTGCACGCCGCCAGCGGCCGGCGCTACGTGCTGGTGGCCATCGTCAACC
>JAYRLJ010000435.1:0-2435 GCA_041905305.1 Hylemonella sp.
GCCTGCGCCGGTGGAGGTGGTGGCCGTGCCACAGGTGCTGCCGATGCCGGCGCAAATGAAACCTGTGCCGGATACCAAGCCCGCCCCAGAACCCGCCGATGAAACCGTGCGCGTGTCCCGCGCCAACGCCGAGGCGCGCATTGCACCCACGCGCGAGGGGTACGTCAACGCAATTCAGGTGTGGCCTTTCACGGATGGGGCGCTGTACCAGGTCTATGCGGCAGTGGGCCGCGTGACGGTGATCGCGCTCCAGCCCGGTGAAGATCTGGTGACGGTGGCCGCCGGCGATACCGTGCGCTGGATCGTCGGGGATACATCGAGCGGCAGCGGCGATGCGTTGCGCGTCAACGTGATGGTCAAGCCGATCCGCTCGGGGTTGAAGACGAATCTGGTCATCACGACCAGCCGCAGGACGTACCTGCTGGAGCTGACCTCGACCGAGAAGACGTGGATGGCGTCGGTGTCCTGGGAGTACCCCAAGGACAAGATGCTGGCCTTGCAGCGCCAGGCGCAGGCGGCCAGCGCCGCCGCGCCGGTCGATGCTGGCCTGTCGCTGGAGAAGATCCGTTTCCGCTACGCGGTCAGCGGCAGCAACCCGCCGTGGAAGCCGCTGCGCGCCTTCGACGATGGCGAGAAGGTCTACATCCAGTTCCCCGCTGGCATCGCGCAAGGCGAGTTGCCGCCGCTGTTCGTCATCGGCGCGCAGGGCGATGGGCAACTGGTGAATTACCGCTTCCGCTCGCCGTACTACATCGTGGATCGCCTGTTCGGCGCGGCCGAGTTGCGCCTGGGCGGTGACAAGGGCGATGTGGTTCGGATCGAGCGCACGGACGGAACGCGGAGGAACTGACCATGAGCCAGGACGACTCCCCTGATCTTGCGGCGCAGGCGGGCAAGGTCGCGCCCGAGGCGGTGGCGCTGCGCGCCCAGCCGCGCCCGGTAACGCGCCTGAACCGGCGCACCTTGGCCATGCTCACCGGCGGCCTGTCGGTCGCCGTGCTGGGAGCCACGATCTGGTCATTGCAGTCACATCGGCGCGGCGCAGGCGAGCGGACCGAGCTGTACAACGTCGATCGCGTGTCGAAGTCTGAAGGGCTGGATGGCTTGCCCTCCGACTACTCCAAGCTGCCGAAGGTGCCGGAGCTGGGGCCGCCGCTGCCCGGCGACCTTGGCCCGGCCATCGTGAAGTCGCAGCAGCCGGTGACGCCGACCTATGCGCCACCGGGTCATGACCCGGAGGATGCGCGGCGCAAGGAGGCCGAAGCAGCCGCAGCCTCGTCGGTGTTTTTCCGCTCAGGCACTCCCGGCAAGACCGCAGCGCCAGCGACCGCGCAAGCAGCTGGCCCGGCATCGGCCTTGGCGGGCTTCGACCCGCTGGCCGCTGGCCCGGCCTCGACGGCGGCCCAGCCTGCCGACCCAACCGCCGTGCAGAACCGGCAAAACCAGAAAGAGGCTTTCCTGAAAGGCGCCTCTACGGAAACCCGTAATTCCACCAGTCTGCAAATGCCGTCCTCGCCGTATCAGGTCATGGCGGGAACGGTGATCGCCGGTGCGCTGGTGACGGGCATCAAGTCTGATTTGCCGGGCGACGTGATCGCCACGGTGACGGAGCCGGTCTACGACACGGCGACGGGCAAGTTCCTGCTGATCCCGCAGGGATCGCGCATCCTGGGCAAGTACAACAGCCAGGTGAGCTACGGGCAAAGCCGCGTGCAGGTGGTGTGGAACCGAATCATCCTGCCGGACACGTCTTCGCTGAAGCTCGACAACCTCGCGGGCACCGATCCGGCCGGCTATGCCGGCCTGGAGGATGGTGTCGATTGGCACTGGGATCGCGTCTTTGCCGGTGCGGCGCTGACCACATTGCTGGGCGTGGGTGCCGAGCTGGCCGCGCCGGAGAACCGGCAGAACGGCAACCGCATCGTGATCGCTGGGCGCGACAGCGCACAAGACAGCATCAACCAGGTGGGCCAGGAGATGACCAGGCGCAACATGAACATCCAGCCGACTTTGACGGAGCGGCCGGGCCTGCCGGTGCGGATCATCGTCAACCGCGATCTGGTGCTGCGACCGTACCAGCCAATGTTCTTCAACCGGGGAGCAATGCGATGAACACCACCAAGAAGCTGCGGCTCGGGCCGCTTCCCAAGACTGAGAGCACGAAGCTCACGTTCTCGTGCCCGGCCAGCCTCAAGGCCGACCTCGACTGCTACGCCGCGCTGCACGCTCAAGCGTATGGCGAGGTGGTCGATGCCATGACGCTGATTCCGTACATGCTGGAAGCCTTCATGGCGGGGGACAGGGGATTCAGGAAGGGCTCGGCGATACGGAGCGCGCCAACGAAACCGGCCTGATGGCGTCGCGTGCCATCCAACGGCATTCATCGAACGCGCAGCCTTCGGCTGCGCGTTCTTCGTTCTGGATGCTGCGAAGCC
>JAYRLJ010000436.1:0-2435 GCA_041905305.1 Hylemonella sp.
TCAAGCACTATGGGCTGGACTACGAAAGCCTGAAGGCCGTCAACCCCCGCCTGATCTACTGCTCGGTCACCGGCTTCGGCCAGGACGGGCCGTACGCCGAGCGCGCCGGCTATGACCTGATGATCCAGGCCATGAGCGGCATGATGAGCATCACCGGCCGCGCTGACGGCACACCCGGCGGCGGGCCGCAGCGCGTTGGCGTCGCGCTGACCGACCTGTTCACCGGCGTCTACGCTGCCACCGCCATCCTGGCGGCGCTCGAAGTGCGCCACCGCACCGGCGAGGGCCAGCACATCGACATGGCGCTGCTGGATGTGGGCATGGCCATCCTGGCCAACCAGGCCGGTGGTTTCCTCAACACCGGCCGCGTGCCGCAGCGCCAGGGCAACAGCCATCCGAGCCTGGCGCCCTACCAGGACTTCCCGACCAAGGACGGTGCCATGCTGCTGGCCATTGGCAACGACGGCCAGTTCGCCCGCTTCTGCGAGGCCGCCGGTCACCCGGAGTGGGCGGCCGATGAACGCTTTGCCACCAACACGCTGCGTGTGCGCCACCGCGAGGTGCTGATCCCGGCCATGGAGGACGTGACCCGCACCCGCACCACCGCCGAGTGGGTGGCGCTGCTGGAAGACAAGGCGGTGCCCTGCGGCCCGATCAACGACATCGGCCAGGCCTTTGCCGACGCCCAGGTGCAGGCCCGCGGTTTGGCGTTGAATCAGAGTTCCAGCCCCGTTGTACAAGCGCAGACCGCTATTGAATCCATAGCAACCGTGGCCAGCCCCCTGCGCCTGACGGCCACGCCGCCGGTGCTGCGCCGGGCACCGCCGGCGCTGGGCGAGCACACCGACGAGGTGCTGGCCGAGCTGGGGCTGGACGCGGCGCGCATCGCCGCGTTGCACCAGGCCGGCGTGGTCTGATCTTTCCGCTGGCGGGTGGGCCAGCGGACACCCTAGGGAATTCACGGGGCTGCGACGTCACGCAAGTGACCATCGGGATGCGCTCGGCTCTGCCATCCTTCCATGGCAGAACACGAGACAACCTCAGGAGACACCCCGATGCGCCAACCCGTTCGCTCCACCTTGAGCCGCCGCCGCGTGCTGGCCGGCGCCGCAGCCATCGCAGCACCAGCCATCGTCAGCCCCTGGGCGCTGGCGCAGGACAAGTACCCGAACCGGCCCATCACGCTGATCGCCCCCTGGCCCACCGGGGGCAGCAGCGATGCGGTGATGCGCGCTTTTGCCGAAAGCGCCGGCCGCGCCCTGGGCGGCACCGTGATCGTCGAGAACAAACCCGGTGCCGGCGGCACGCTGGGCGCAGCGGCCATGGTGAATGCCAAACCGGATGGCTATCTGCTGACGCAGCTGCCGCTGGGCATCTATCGCATTCCGCACATGCAGAAGACGTCTTTTGACCCGGTGAAGGACATCACGCACATCGTGTGCCTGACCGGCTACACCTTCGGTCTGGCGGCGCGCCCTGATGCGCCCTACAAGACGCTCAAGGAGATGGTGGCCTATGCCCGCGCCAACCCCGGCAAGGTGATGTACGGGCACACCGGTACGGGCACCACACCGCACTTGGCGATCGAGGAGTTCGCTGCCAAGGCCGGCATTGTGCTGCAGGACATTCCCTACAAGGGCTCTGCCGAGATCATGCAGGCCATCCTCGGCGGGCACATTCCGCTCATGAGCGGGACCACGGAGTTTGCGCCGCATGTGAAAGCCGGCAAGCTCAACCTGCTGGCCACACTGGGCAGCCAGCGCAACAAGGCCTTCCCCGACGTGCCTACGGTCAAGGAAAGCGGCTGGGACACGGTAACCGAATCGCCCTTCGGCATCGGCGGCCCGAAGAACATGGACCCGGCGCTGGTGAAGGTGATCCACGATGCCTTCAAGAAGACGCTGGAGGATCCGCGTGTGCTGGAGACGCTGGACAAGTTTTTCCAGCCGGTGATCTACATGGACACCGCCGACTACACGGCCTATGCGGCGCGCACCTTTGCCGCCGAGAAGGCCACCATCGATCGGCTCAGGTCGGCCGGCAAGATCTGAGCAGCTGCCAGGCCGAGTTCAGCCAGCCCGGCGGTTGACCAGCACGATGCCTACCGCCACCAGGGCCAGCGCGGCCAGCAGGCTGGGCGTCAGCGGCTCGTGCAGCCAGAGTGCGCCGAACAGCAGCGCAAACAGCGGGGTGAGGAAGACAAAGGCCGAGATCCGCGTCGCCGGGTAGCGGCCCAGCATCCACATCCAGGCCAGGTAGCTGGCGAAGGCGCCGACCACGGTCTGCAGCAGCAACGAGGTGGCGGCAAAGCCGCTGAACTGCCAGATCCAGCGCTCCCCCAGCGCCCATGACAGCAGTGGCAGTGTCAGGGCGCTGACCGCCACCTGGTAGAACAGCAGCTTCTCGGCCGAGGTGCGCGCCAGGGAGCTGGCGCG
>JAYRLJ010000437.1:0-2435 GCA_041905305.1 Hylemonella sp.
CCAGCGGCGAAGTGCGCTTCGTCCAGCAGGGCGACCGCGTGCTGGTCAGCGGTGAGGTGCGCGGGCTGAAACCGAATGCCGAGCACGGCTTTCATGTGCATGACAAGGGCGACTGCTCCAGCGGCGACGGCATGAGCACCGGTGGCCACTTCAACCCCATGGGCAGGATGCACGGCGCCCACGGCCGCGGCGAGCACCATGTGGGTGACCTGCCCAGCCTGAAAGCCGACGCCGCCGGCGTGGCACGCTTCAGTTTCGAGTCAACCAGCGTATCGGTGGGCAGCGGCAGCAACGACATCGTCGGCCGCGGCCTGATCGTGCACCGCGACCCGGACGACTACACCACCCAGCCGACCGGTAACGCCGGGCCACGTCTGGCCTGCGCCGTCATCACGCGCAGCTGAGCTCAGCGCAGGCGCTGGTGCAGCAGGGCCTGCGCCTGCGCCAGATCCTGCACGGTGTCGATGTCGGTCACGCAACCGACATCCTCCACTATCAATTCCATAGCGCCATGCGCACGGACGATGGAGGCCGCACCCTGGTTTCCCTTCAGCTCCAGCAGGGCCGGCAGGCAGCTGCGGGCAAAACGCACCGGGTGGCCGTGCCGTCCCTGGTAGACCGGCCGCACCACCACGTGCTGCGCGGGCGCCTCGGCCACCTGGCGCAGGGTGTCGGGCCGCACCAGCGGCAGATCGGCCGGCAGAATGAGCCAGCCCGCGGCGTCCCGCGTGGCGCGCACGGCCGCGGCGATGGAGTCGCCCATGCCAGCGTGGGCGCCCTGCTCCAGGTGGTACGGCAAGCCGCTGGCACGCACGACGTCCAGCGTGTGCTGCAGCACGGTCTTGTCGCCCAACGGCGCCTGCAGCTTGTGCACGGTGCCGCCGGACGCGGCAAAACGCTCGCCGCGCCCCGAGGCGAGCACGATCACCATCGGCGGCATGTCAGAAACGGCCTGCTCAGGCCACTGCGCACCCGGGTGCACTGGTCGAGCGCACGCGGAACGCATTCTTCACCTGCACGATCTCGGCCAGGATGGAGACCGCAATCTCGGCCGGCGTGCGCGCGCCGATGTCCAGCCCCACCGGGCCGTGCAGGCGCGCCAGTTCCTCGGCACTGAGGTCGAAATGCTCGGCCAGGCGTTGCTTGCGCGCAGCCTGGTTACGCTGCGAGCCCAGGGCGCCGACATAGAAGGCAGCGGACTTGAGTGCCTCCAGCAGCGCCATGTCGTCCAGCTTGGGGTCATGTGTCAGCGCCACGATGGCGGTGTGCGCGTCGGGCAGCATCTCGCGCACCACGTCGTCGGGCATGCCCGAGAGGCGCTGCACGCCCTCGATGCCCAACGTGGCCGCGTACTCGTCACGCGGGTCGCACACCAGCACCTCGAAGTCGAGCAGGCCAGCCATCTGCGCCACGGCCTGCGACAGCTGGCCGGCGCCGATGAGCAGGAGGCGCCACTTCGGCCCGAAGACCGTGGTGAGCGTGCTGCCATCGAAGGCCATGGCCTGGCCGCGCACGGCATCCGCCAGCGTGACCTCACCCGTGGCGAGCCGCAAGGTGCGGGCCACCAGCTGATGGGCGGCCGTGCGGGCCAGCAACTGCTCGACCCAGGCCGTTTCGCGCAGCGGCTCCTGCACCAGGCGCAAGGTGCCGCCACAGGGCAGGCCGAAGCGGGCCGCCTCGTCCTTCGTCACGCCATAGGCGATCATGGCCGGCTGGCCGGCCTCCTGCACGCCGCTGTGCGAGTGGAACGAGGCCTTGGTGCGGGCGATCAGGTCGTCCTCGACGCAGCCGCCCGACACCGAGCCGCTGACCACGCCGTCATCGCGCACGGCCAGCAGTGCCCCGGGCGGGCGCGGCGCGCTGCCCCAGGTTTCCACCACCGTGACCAGCGTGACTGCGTGGCCGGCGCGCTTCCAGGCCAGGGCGTCGCCCAGCACGCGCAGATCCAGACTTTCCATTCCTTGTGCTCCTCGTTCTTGTATCGCGTCGGCGCTCAGGCTTGGCGGATGGCCTCCGGCGTGAGCGGCAGCTTGCGCACCCGCTTGCCGGTGGCCGCCGCCACCGCATTGGCGATGGCCGGCACCACCAGGGCCGTGGCCGGCTCACCGATGCCACCCGGCTTCTCCGTGCTCTCGACCAGCACGATGTCGATCTGCGGCGACTCGTGCATGCGCACCACCGGGTAGTTGTTGTAATTGGTCTGCAATACCCTGCCCTTGTCGAGGGTGATTTCCTGCATCAGCGCCGAAGACATGCCAAACACGATGCTGGACTGGATCTGTGCCTCCACCGTGTCCGGGTTCACCATGCGGCCCAGATCCGCCGCCACGGTAACACGGTGCACCGTGACCTGGCCGTCCTTCACCGACACCTCGGCCACCTGGGCCATGTAGGTGTCGTACCCCTCCATCAGGGCGATGCCGCGCGCGCGGCCG
>JAYRLJ010000438.1:0-2426 GCA_041905305.1 Hylemonella sp.
GCCACGGTGACGCTGGCGTTGGCCGCGGTGCGCACCGGCCGGCTCAGCCAGTCGCGGATCTGCGGCGCCAGAGCATCGCGTTCCCGCATCGGCACGGTCAGCGCCAGCATGTCGATGAAGGGTTCCTCGATGAAGGCCAGCGCACCGGCGACGCAGGCGCGGTAGTCATCGGTGGCTGCAAAGCCTTCTGCTTGCAAGTGATAGACCGCATCGCCCAGCGCCGCTTCGATGTCCGGGCCCACCTCGACCAGGTGGGTACCGAAGGGGATCAGGGCATTGCGCCGCGGGGCCCTGAGCCTGCTGCAGCGGCTGTCGTGGAAGACGATGTCCGTGAGCGACGGGAAGACTTCGATGTCCGCATGCTGGCCTGGGCGCAGCTTGCTGAACTTCGTGAAGCCGCAACCGGCGTCGATGGCGGCGATGACAGGGCTCTTCGTCATGGTGGTGCTCCGCGTCGGCCTTGCAGTGCAAGGTTCATGGGTTTGGCCGTCGATGGGCCACGGGCCTGCCACGCGCCGGGCACAGGCATGCGCCTGGCGCGCGATTCAAGCCGGATGGTGGGATGCACCCCTGGCGGGGCGATTCGATTGAAGTGCGGGTCACGACCGCTAACGCCGCCCTTTGCCGTGGAAATCGCGGTGGATAGGGCGGTGGGCATGGCAAGGTGCACATGCCCGAGCGCAGTGAATCTACGCCTGTCGTGGGTGCCTGCCAAGCAGGCGCGCTGGTCGGGCTACAACCCGACCCTGCACGGGCTGCAGGTGGTTTCAGCGGCGCGGCTTGAAGGGCTTGACGACGTCTTCCACCTGAATCGGGTCCAGCATCTCCTCGACCTGATTGGCCAGGCTGACCTGGTAGTGGCGGCGGCTCAGCATCGCGACCGGGCCATACAGCGCCAGCAGCGGCAAGCCGATCAGCAGGACCATCGGATGCCAGTAGGCGCCGAGCATCAGCGCGCCGAACGATCCGAACACGATGACCACGACGTCGATGCTCCGCAGCAGCGCGATGGGGTTCTCCAGCACGAAGTTCACGCGCATGCCGATGCTCAGGTTGTACAGGCCCACGCCACGGCCTCCGTAGTGGATGACGGTGACGGCGTGGCCCGCGCGTGCCGGCATGCACCGGCTGTAGACGACGATCTTGTGCTCGTGGTTGCTGGCGTCGGCCAGCCACAGCTCCCAGCGCTCGCGCGAGGGATCGTCGTCGCGCAGGCCGGGGATGCGGTTGAGGTAGCGGCGCGCCTCGATGACACGACCGGTCAGCGTTTCCAGGACGTACATGGGGACTCCCAGGTGAAGGTTCACCTGAAAGTCCCATGCGGTCGGCCGTCGTCAAGGCTTGCACCGTCGGCTACTCCGGCAGCGGGTCATCGAAGATGCCACCGGCCGACGGGCTGGCCGGTGGCGATGCCGGCCTGAGCAGTGCGCCGGGCCTGGCCTCGCCACCTCGCCTTTCCTGTTCGACGAGCACGCCCAGGTAGGCCAGCGTGCGGAAGCGTTCGGCGCGGCGCCGGCCCTTGGGCAGCCTCGCCAGGTCTTCGTACAGCGGGCCGTGTTGCCAGGCGCCCACCTGGGCATAGAACTCCAGCATCGGTTCGTCGCGGCCAGTGCCCTCTGGACCAGGCGCTTCGTCTTCACCTTCACTGCGCTTCATGCTGTGCTCCTTGGCTGGCATCGGTAGGGGCCTGGGCGCGCACTCGGTCGACGCCGGCGCGCTGGAAGCCGCGGACGTTGGCGTAGAACGGGTCGGCCAACTCCAGCACGGGCTGCTTCTTGAAAGCGTCGCGCAACGCCTTTCGGAAGAGATATGCCCCGCCGCCGCTGAGCACGATGTTCGCGAAGCGGTACTTGCCGCCGATGGAGTTGGTCAAGGCCTGGATGCCTTCGGCTGCAATGCGCTCGGCGATGGGCATGTAGCGCTGGATCTCGCGCGCCTTGCCATACGTCGTGATGCTCCTGCCGGTGCGCAGGGCCTCATCCACTATGTGCGGCTCGTCGTAGTGCTCGCCGATCTCGCGCGAAATGGCGTCGCAGATCGCCGTTACCACGTCGTGCACGCCGTACTGGGCCGAGTAGCTGCGGTTGGCTACCAGGCGCAGGCCGCGTGCCGTCAACCAGTCCAGCGTGCGCGTGCCGCAATCGATGATCAGGTTCTCCTGCTGGCCGATCTGGTCCAGCAGGCCATGCTCTTCGGCGTAGGCCACCAGCGCACCTTGCGGTTGCGCCACCACGAGCGCCTTGTGCACCTTCACCTTGCGGCCTTTGCCCACGTCGTGCTCACCGACGCACAGGCGCTCCAGCCCTGACTTGCGCGCTGTGAACTCCGAGACCGGCAAGCCCACCACCAGCACGTCGATCTCGTCGGCCTGCATGTAGTGCAGTGCGCCGAGCATCAAGGCCTTGTAGTCGGCGGATTGCGTGTAG
>JAYRLJ010000439.1:0-2417 GCA_041905305.1 Hylemonella sp.
ATCTTCTGGGTGCTGTCCTGTACCGCGAAGGTGCCATCGCTGCGCACATCGCCCGCCATACGGAACTCGGTCTTGCCACCGGCCGGCGAAGAAAGCGCCAAGGCAGTGGCAAAGGTGCGGTTGGCAAAGTCCAGACTGAGGCGCGCACCATTGACGGTTGCCGCTTCGCTCACACCATTGCCTTCGTAAGTCACGGCGGCACGGGTCAGGCGGAAGTCGACCTTGGTGGTCAGACTGGCCGGCAACTGGCCGCTGGGGTTGGTGGGGTCGTTGGCACGGAACAGGCCGATGCTTTCGTCACCCACCGTGATGTGACGACCGAGCGAGGCGATGGAATACGGAGCGCTCAGCTTGTCATTGGGGTCGCGGGCGATCGAATAGCGGCCCCACACCAGCTGGGAATTGAAGTCCCCCGCACGGTTGAGTTCCGGCAAATCGACCGAAGCCAGGGCCAGCGCCGTGACGACATTCATGTCGGAGCCAATCGCCGCGGCGGTGTCGACATCACGCGGCCGCGCAGCCAAGATGCCGGCCACCCGGGCGGCGGATTCGGCCGCCGTGCGGGCCGCCACGCGTTCTTCGGCGTTGTAAGCGGCGCTTGCCAGCGCTGCGCCAGCTGCTGGCACCACATGCGCCATCTGGTCACCCGGCTTGACCTCAACCATCAGGCGGCCCATCCCGGCGCTCAGCAGCCGAGCATCCTTGCCGCCGCAGGGGCCAAGCGCATTGGCCTGGCAGCCCGCCCCAAGCGCGCCGACGACGATCGCCCCGTCGGAGACCGTGGCACGCATGCCGGTGCGATCGGTCTGGACGATGAAGTCGGTGCCCCGCACGCCAATGGCAGCGATCGGAGTATTGAGGCGGAAGCGGTTCTTGTCGACTTCCGTCGCCGCGCCCGAAATCGAGCGGCTGGTGCCCTGCTCCACCTTCAGCCGCACCTCATTCAACAGCGGCTGCTGGGCGGCATAGCGGTAGGCCTGCACTTCCAGCACGCTGTCGGGTCGTACGCTGACGGCACCGTTGTCAATGAAGCGCACATGCACATGGCCGTTGGCCGAAGTCTCGATGCGATCACCCACCTGGATGGAGGCGCCCCGCTTGAGTGCCTGGCGGCTGCCATCGCCATGAACCACCCAAGCCTCGCCGATCAGCAGGCTGACCTGGCCGACGGTTTCGGTGGCGGCATGGGCCAAGCCGGAGCCGGCCAGCGCGCAGGCCAAAGCCGAGCGTGCAAGTGCGGAACGCCAATTCAGGGTTTTTGCGAAGGGCTTGCTTATCATGACCAGACTCCTGTCCGCCGGGGTGAGCGGCGGGAAGATGAATGTTGCATCAACACACACAGGGACCATGTGTTGTGCATCACATCCCCTGACGCTTTGTTGCCTGCACAGTTCGGCCCCCGATGCCCATCCTGATCCCGATCCTTCAGGGCCTGCGCCTGTTTGACAGTCTGCCGGCCGACAAACTGGCCGAAGTTTCGGTGACGATGAACGAACGCCGCGTAGAGCGCCGCGAGGTGGTGATCAAGCGCGGCGAAACCGATGCCGGGCTGGGCTTTTTGATCGAAGGCCGGCTGCAGACCGTCAATTTCACGCTCGATGGCCGCGAGGTCGGTATCGATTTCGTCGAAGACGGCGACTTCTTCGGCGAATTGTCCGTCATCGACGGCCAACCCGCACCCGAGTACATCATTGCGGTGGCGCCCTCGCGGATCGCCTTCCTGGAGCGTGAGCGCGCGCGCGAGCTGATGTTCTCGACCCCGCGCGGCGCGGCAGCGGTAGCCGAACGGCTGGCTGCGCGCATGCGCCGCTCGGCCGGGCACCGTGCGCTGCTAGCCCTGCCCAGCTCGTTCCAGCGGGTCTGCGCCCAGCTGACCTTGCTGACGCAGAAGGACAGCAGCGGCCAGACGGTGATCACGATGGCGCCAACGCACCAGGAAATCGCCATCATGGTCAACACCAGCCGCGAGACCGTGACCCGCACGCTGCAATTCCTGCAGGGGCTGAAGGTGCTGGCGCGCGATGGCAATTCGCTGTTGGTGCACCAGCCTGAAACCCTGCAGGAAGCGGCGGACGGCAAGGTCGCGCCGACCAAGTAGTCAGGCGGGGCGGAACTCCGGCACCAGCTCGCGCAGGCGCGCACGCACTGCTTCGGCATCCTGGGGCGGTTCGCCCTGCAGCCGCTCCAGCCAGGCCAGCACTTCAGGCCCGCCCTCAACCTGCAGTCGGGCAATGCGAAGCCGGCTGATCGCCGTGGGCAGGCTGGTGTCGGCGTCGGCCAGCAACTCCTCATACAGCTTTTCGCCGGGGCGCAGACCGGTGAAGACGATGCCGATCTCTTCTACCGTGTGGCCGGCGAGCCGGATCATGTCGCGCGCCAAATCGGCGATCCGCACCGGCTCGCCCATGTCCAGCACC
>JAYRLJ010000056.1:0-13334 GCA_041905305.1 Hylemonella sp.
CCTCCCCCGCCAGGCCGCGCGGGTAGCCGCTGCCGTCCCATTTCTCGTGGTGACCGGCCACCACCGCCTTGCCGCCATCGAGCCAGCCAGCGCCCGTGACGATGTCTTCGCCCATGCTGACGTGGGTGCGCATGACGGCCATCTCATCCGCATCCAGGCGACCGGGCTTGAGCAGGATGGCGTCAGGCACGCCGATCTTGCCGACGTCGTGCAGAAAGCTGCCCGCGATCAGTTCCTGCATGCGGCTGCCGTGCAGCCCGACGGCTTCTGCCAGCGTGGCGGCGATCCAGGCCACGCGGTAGTTGTGGGCGCCGGTGTCAGAGTCGCGCCGCGCAATCGCGCGGCCCAGGGCCTCCATCATCGAAATGTGGGACTCCAGCACCTCCCGCGTCTTGCGCTGGTTGTCGGCAAACAGGCGGATCATCACCGGGTAGAGCGCCGCGCCGCACAGCAAGGCGGCCAGTGCCACCAGCAGCGCCACACGCATGGCTTCCGAGCGCATCTGCTGGCGCTGCCAGTCCGGCACCAGCCGCACACCTTCCAGGTAGCCGGTGATCGCCTGGTTGTCACCTCGCAGCGGCACGAACACGCGCAGCACCCAGCGGTCACCCGGCAGGCGCTGGCTTTCGTAGAACGGGAACTGGTAGGCCGGTGGGCCGTGCGGGGTGATGTCTTTTTCAAGCGCGCTGCCGGTGCTGGTCATGTCCTCGGCCAGCAGCGCGCCGTCGGCGCTGTAGATTTCCGCGATGTCGAACAGGCCGCCGACCAGGGCCCGCGCCGCCGCCTGTGCATGCTGCTGAGCCTGTGTCCCTTCCGGGCGGAAGGGGTCATGGTGCAGCAGGCGCCGGGACTCTTCCACGGCCATCGACACCACGCTGTCCTCGGCATTTTCCCGGGCCAGCCACCAGACCGGCGGGATCGACAGGCAGGCCAGCAGCACCGAGACGCTGCCGATGCCGAGCGCCAACCGGCGTTTGAATGAAATCATGGACGTTTCTCCCGGACGACTGCGTCAGATTATCCATGTGCCACCTGCGGGCCGATCCACAGATCAATGACCGATCGACAGGCCTTATGGCCCGGGCGATGCGGGACAATCGGCGCATGACCTCTGAGCGCCATCCCTTTGAAGTTCTCACGCCCGACCTAGTGATGGACGCGCTCGCCAGCGTCGGCCTTTACGGCGATGGCCGACTGCAGGCCCTGAGCTCCTACGAGAACCGCGTCTACCAGGCGCACCTGGAAGACGGCGCGATCGTGGTCGCCAAGTTCTACCGCCCCGAGCGCTGGAGCGCAGCGCAGATCCAGGAGGAGCATGACTTTGCCGCCGAGTTGGCGGCGGCCGAGGTGCCGGTGGTGGCGCCGTTGCAGTTGCAGGGCGCCACGCTGCATCGCCACGCCGGCTTTGTGTTTTCCGTCAGTCCGCGCCGCGGCGGCCGCCCGCCCGAGCTGGACGACGAGGAGGTGCTGGAGTGGGTGGGGCGCTTCCTGGCGCGGCTGCACACCGTGGGCGCAGCGCAGTCGTTCAAGCACAGGCCGGTGCTGGACGTGCAGACTTTCGCCCGCGAGCCCTTCGACTGGCTGCTGGAACACCACATGATCCCGCTGGACGTGCAGTCTGCTTGGCAAAGAACCTGTACCAATGCTATTGATTTGATAGCTGGCCACGCATGTTTGTTGGGGGCTGGAGGTCCAAAAGATGACGATTCCTCCGCCATCCGCCGCGTGCGCCTGCACGGCGACTGCCACGCCGGCAACATCCTGTGGACACCGGCCGATGCACCGGCTGCCGCCGGCCCGGGGCCGCACTTCGTCGATCTGGACGACGCGCGCATGGGCCCGGCGGTGCAGGACCTGTGGATGCTGCTGTCGGGCGAGCGCGCGCAGCGCACGCGGCAGCTGGGCTGCCTGCTCGACGGCTACGAGCAGTTCCGCGACTTCGACCGCCGCGAGCTGGCGCTGATCGAGCCACTGCGTACCTTGCGCCTGATTCACTACAGCGCCTGGCTGGCGCGCCGCTGGGACGACCCGGCCTTTCCCATCAACTTCCCCTGGTTCGGCAGCAGCGACTATTGGCAAGGCCAGGTGCAGCAGCTGGAAGACCAGATCGAAGCCATGCAGGAGCCACCGCTGGTGGCGTAAGCGCGGCGGGGCAGGGATAGTCCGGGTGTGCCGCAGCAGGTGGCACGCTAGCATGCGGCAACCAATGGAGGTTCCCCATGCGCCGAGTTGTCTTGCGTGTCTGGTCATTGCTGGTTCTTGCCTTCTGCTGGGGGAGCGGCGCCGCGCTGGCGCAGGGCTACCCGGCCAAAACGGTGCGCATCGTCGTGCCCTTCGCTGCCGGCGGCCCGGCCGACAACTACGCGCGCTTTCTCGCCCAGCGCCTCGGTGATGCGCTGGGGCAGCCCTTCGTGGTGGAGAACCGGCCCGGCGCCGGCTCCATCATCGGCACTGACGTGGTGGCCAAGGCGCCGGCCGACGGCTACACCCTGCTGATGATGTCCAACACCCACACGGTGAATGAGACGCTCATCGCCAGCAAGCCGTTCGTGCTGATGCGCGATTTCGTGCCGGTGGCCCCGGTCAACTACTCGGATCTGCTGCTGGTCACCCATCCCGCCCTGCCGGTGAAGAATCTGCAGGACATCCTCAAGCTGGCCAAGGGCCAGCCGGGCAAATACAACTACGCGTCGTCGGGCAACGGCACGCCGTACCACATGGCGGGCGAACTGTTCAAGAGCATGGCCGGCATCTACCTGGTGCACATCCCCTACCGCGGCAGCTCCGGCGCACGCACCGATGTCATCGGTGGCCAGGTCGACATGATGTTCGACGCCGTCACCACCATGGCCGAACAGGCCCGTGCTGGCAAGGTGCGCGCCATTGCCACCACGGGCCGCCAGCGCTCGGCCGTGCTGCCCGACGTGCCCACCCTGGCCGAGGCCGGCCTGCCCGGCTACGAGGCCACCATCTGGCTTGGCCTCATGGCACCCAAGGGCACGCCGCCGGCCATCGTGCAGCAGCTCAACGAAGCGGTGAGCAAGATCGTGAGCCAGCCCGAGGTGAACCAGCTCTGGACCAAGCAGGGCGCGGTTGCGATGAAAATGAGCCCGCAGGAGTTCGACAAGTACATGCGCGACGACATTGCCAAGTGGGCGCGCGTCATTCAGAGCGCCGGCATTAAAGTGGATTGATCCCCCCTGAGCCGGCTTGCGCCGTCTTCCCCCCAAGGGGGACAACGCCAGTGGCCCGGCAGAGCCGGTTCCACGGCGTTCCCCGTATAGTCACGTTGAGCGCAAGAGCGCGAATTTTTCAGGCGTTTTAGCGCTTTCACTTTGACGGTTCGATACATGAGTTCTTTGCACATCCTCAGCGGCGGCGCGGCACAAGGGCTGGTCAATCAGCTGCGCGGCGCCATCTACAACGAAACCGGGCGCGCCGTGGAGGGCCACTTCGGCGCCGTCGGTCTGATGCGCGAGAAGCTGCTGGCGGGCGAGCCCTGCGATGTGCTCATCCTCACGCAGGCGCTGATCGACGAGCTCTCCGCCGCCGGCCACGTGCAGCCGGGCAGCGCCCGGCCGCTGGGCGTGGTGCGCACCGGCGTGGCCGTCAAGAGCGGCGAGCCGCAGCCCAAGGTGGACACGGCCGAGTCGCTCAAGGCCGCGCTGCTGGCGGCCCGGGGCATCTACTTTCCGGATCCGGTCAAGGCCACGGCCGGCATCCACTTCATGAACGTTCTCAAGCAACTCGGCATCGACCAGCAGGTGGCCGGCGCGCTGCGACCCTTCCCCAACGGCGCCACCGCCATGAAGGAAATGGCCGCTGCCAGCGGCCCGGGCCTGATCGGCTGCACGCAGGTGACGGAGATCCTCTACACGCCCGGCGTGCAACTGGTGAGCGTGCTGCCGAAGGAGTTCGAGTTGGCCACGGTCTACACCGCAGCCGTGGCCGCCCAGGCCGCCCAGCCGCAGGCGGCACGCATGATGATCGACCTGCTGACGGCACCCGCGGCCGCCGAGCTGCGACGCAGCGGCGGGTTCGAATAGCACTGTTGTACCGGACGTGGACCCCGCCGTCGCACAGGCCCTGCGGTCCCTGCTGGCGCACACGCCTGTCGCGGCGCTGGCCACCTTGCACAAGGGGGAGCCAGCCACTTCCATGGTGCCCTACGCACTGCTGAGCGACGGCCGCTTCGTCATCCACGTCAGCCGGCTGGCCACCCACACGCGGGACATGCTGGAGCACCCGGCGGTCAGCCTGCTGGTCACGGCCGCGCCCCGCAGTTCGGACACGCCGCTGGCGCTGCCGCGGGTCAGTGTGCAAGGGCAGGCCAGTGTGTGTGCGCCAGAGGCGCCCGACCATGCAGCAGCACGTGCCGCCTACCTGGCCAAGCGGCCGGAGGCCGAGGAGCTGTTCTCGTTCGGTGACTTCTCGCTCTTCCTGATCGCGCCGCAATTCCTGCGTTACGTGGCCGGCTTCGGACGGGCACACACGGTGACGGCGCAGCAGTACGCGGCCGGCTGGGGCGATGCCCCAGCGGGGTGAGCGGGCAGGTCAGCGCTTCTTGAGCAGGCGGTACTCGATTTCACCCACCACGCCACGGCGGAAGACCAGCACGCAGACGACGAAGGTCAGCCCCATGATGATGGTGACCCAGGAGCCCAGGTCGGCCAGGTAGTTCTGCATGGCGATGATGATGCCGGCGCCCAGGGCCGGGCCAAGGATGGTGCCCATGCCGCCCAGCAGGGTCATCAGCACCACCTCGCCGGACATCTGCCAGCTCACGTCCGTCAGCGTGGCCATGCCGAACGCCAGCGCCTTGGTGGCACCGGCCAGGCCGGCGAGCGTGCCCGACAGCACGAAGGCCAGCAGCTTGTAGCGGTCGACGTTGTAGCCCAGCGAGAGCGCGCGCGGCTCGTTTTCGCGGATGGACTTGAGCACCTGGCCAAAGGGCGAGTGGATGATGCGGTGGATCAAGGTGAAGCCGGCCACGAACATGGCGAGCACGAAGAAATACATCGTGCGGTCGTCACTCAGGTCAATCAGGCCGAACAGCTTGCCGCGCGGGATGCTCTGGATGCCATCCTCGGCGTAGGTGAAAGGTGCCTGTACGCAGATGAAGTAGATCATCTGGGCCAGCGCCAGCGTGACCATGGCGAAATAGATGCCCTGGCGGCGCACGGCCAGCCAGCCGGTGACGATGCCGATGACGGTAGCGCTCAGGGTGCCGGCGATCACCGCCAGTTCCGGCGTCAGGCCCCAGACCTTGGCTGCGTGGCCCGAGACATAGGCGGCAAAGCCGAAGAACATGGCGTGCCCGAAGGACAGCAGGCCGGTGTAGCCGATCAGCAGGTTGAAGGCGCTGGCGAACAGGGCAAAGCACAGCAGCTTCATCAGGAACATGGGGTAGCCCACGAACGGGGCGACCAGCAAGGCGAGCAGTAAGACGCTGTAGAGGATGGCGGACTTCTTCATTATTTTTCCCTGCCAAACAGGCCGGCGGGGCGGACCAACAGAACAATCGCCATGATGATGAAGACCACCGTGCTGGAGATCTCGGCGTAGAAGACCTTGGTCAGGCCCTCGATCAGGCCGAGTGCCAGGCCGGTGAGGATGGAGCCGAGGATGGAGCCCATGCCGCCGATCACCACCACCGCAAACACCACGATGATGATGTTGGAGCCCATCAGCGGGCTGACCTGATAGATGGGTGCGGCCATCACACCGGCCAGGCCAGCCAGGCCCACGCCGAAGGCATAGGTGAGAGTGACCATCAACGGCACGTTGATGCCGAAGGCCTTGACCATGTTCGGGTTCTCGGTGCCGGCGCGCAGGTAAGCGCCCAGCCGGGTCTTTTCGATGACGTACCAGGTGAACAGGCATACCACGATGGCGACCACCACCACCCAGGCGCGGTACTTGGGCAGCATCATGAAGCCCAGATCGAAGACGCCGCGGAAGAGATCAGGCAGTTCATACGGCATGCCCGACGAGCCGTAGAACTCGCGGAATACGCCTTCCAGCAGCAGCGCCAGACCAAAGGTGAGCAGCAGACCGTAGAGGTGGTCGAGCTGGTGCAGCCAGCGCAGCATGGTCTTTTCAATGACGATGCCGATCACTGCCACCCCGAGCGGGGCTAGCAGGAGAGCGAACCAGTAGTTGATGCCGGCGTAGTTCAGCAGCATCCAGGCGAAGAAGGCGCCCACCATGTAGAGCGCGCCATGCGCAAAGTTCACGATGTTGAGCATGCCGAAGATCACGGCCAGGCCCAGCGACAGCATGGCATAGAAGGCACCGTTGACCAGCCCGATCATGAGCTGGCCCAGCAGGGCCTGGATGGGGACACCAAAGATTTCTGTCATGTCTTGCTCGAAAGGGGCGGGCACGTCATCGGACGCCGCCCGCCCTGCCTCACGTTAGGAAGGTCTTACTTCTTGACCGCAGCGCACTTGCCGGCGGCCAGCGACTGGAAGGCGTCCTCGCCCTTCACGGTGCCCTTCAGGTTGTAGTAGTCCCACGGGCCTTTCGACTCGCTGGGCTTCTTCACCTGGAACAGGTACATGTCGTGCACCATGCGGCCATCTTCGCGGATCTTGCCGCCCTTGGCGAACATGTCGTTGATGGGCATCTCATGCATCTTCTTCATGACAGCCGCGGTGTCGTCGGTGCCGGCCGCCTGCACGGCCTTGAGGTAGTGCATGGTGGCGGAGTAGACGCTGGCGTGGTTGGAGTTGGGCTTGCGGCCGTTCATGACCTTGCTGTACTTGTCGGCCCAGGCGCGTGCTTCCGGGTTCAGGTCCCAGTACCAGCCTTCGGTCAGGTAAAGGCCTTGCGCGGTGTTCAGGCCGATGGCGTGCACGTCGGTCAGCAGCATCAGCAAGGCGGCCAGGTTCTGCTTCTTGGTCAGGCCGAATTCAGCCGCCGCCTTGATGCTGTTGACCGTGTCGCCGCCGGCGTTGGCCAAGCCCACCACCTTGGCACCGCTGCTTTGTGCCTGCAGCAAAAAGGAGGAGAAGTCGCCCGTCGAGAGCGGATGCCGGACCGAGCCCAGCACCCGGCCGCCGGCGGCCTTGACCACGTCACCGGTGTCTTTTTCGAGCGAATGGCCGAAGGCGTAATCGGCCGTCAGGAAGTACCAGCTGTTGCCGCCGTCCTTCACCACGGCCTGGCCCACCACCTTGCCCAGTGCGTTGGTGTCCATCAGGTAGTGGATGCCGGTGGCGGGCGCGCAGTCCTCGTTGGTCAGGCGCGAGGTGGCTGCACCGTTGACGATGGTGATCTTGTTCTTTTCCTTGCCGAGGGCCTGCACCGCCAGCGCCACGGCGGAATTCAGGTTTTCCACTGTCATGTCCACGCCGTCGCGGTCGAACCAGGCCTGGGTGACGTTCTTGGCAATGTCGGGTTTGTTCTGGTGGTCGGCGTTGACCACCTCGATCGGCTTGCCGAACATCTTGCCGCCGAAGTCCTGCACCGCCAGTTTGGCCGCTGCCACGGCACCGGGGCCGCCGTAGTCGGCATACACGCCGGACATGTCGGTCAGCACGCCGATCTTCACGACGTCGCCCGACAGCTTCTGGGCCTGGGCCAGGCCGACGGTGCCGGCCAGGGTGGCCGCAACGGCAGCCGCGATCAGTTTGCGTTTCATGGTTTGCTCCTCGTGGTGGTTGTTAAACGCCCAAAAACTCGTGCAGCATGGCTGCCTTCTCGCTCAACTCGTCCTTGTTCACGGTAGCCACGATCTGGCCGTGCTCGACCACATAGTGCCGGTCGGCCAGCGGTGCGGCAAAGCGGAAGTTCTGCTCGACCAGGATGATGGTCAGACCCTTGGCCTTGAGCGCGCGGATCACGCGCCCCAGCGTCTGCACGATGACCGGGGCCAGGCCTTCGGTGATCTCGTCCAGCAGCAGCACCTGGGCACCGGAGCGCAGGATGCGCGCCATGGCCAGCATCTGCTGCTCGCCGCCGGACAGGCGCGTGCCGGGGCTGTGGCGACGTTCCTTCAGGTTGGGGAACATCTCGTAGATCTCGTCGAGCGACATGCCTCCTTCGCCCACCTTGGGCGGCAGCAGCAGGTTCTCCTCGCACGAGAGCGTGGAGAAGATGCCGCGCTCCTCGGGGCAGTAGCCCAGGCCGAGGCGGGCGATGCGGTTGGTCGACAGGTGCACGGTCTCGCGACCCATGACCTCGATCGAGCCGCTGCGCCGGCCGGTCAGACCCAGGATGGCCTTGAGCGTGGTGGTGCGGCCGGCGCCGTTGCGGCCCAGCAGGGTGACGAGTTCACCTTCGCGTACCTCAAAATTGACGCCGTGCAGGATGTGCGATTCGCCATACCAGGCATGCAGGTCGGAGACCTTCAGCAGTGTCTTGGCCGTGCTCATGCGTGCTGCTCCTCGCTGGAGCCCACATAGGCCTCGAGCACGCGCGGGTCCTTGGAGACCTGCTCGTAGGGGCCTTCGGCCAGCACGCTGCCGCGCGCCAGCACGGTGATGGTGTCGCACAGGTTGGACACCACGTTCATGTTGTGTTCCACCATCAACACCGTACGGTTGGCCGCGACCTTGCGGATGAGCTCCACGACGCGGCCCACGTCCTCATGGCCCATGCCCTGGGTGGGCTCGTCCAGCAGCATCAGCTCCGGCTCCAGCGCCAGGGTGGTGGCAATCTCCAGCGCGCGCTTGCGGCCGTAGGGCAGTTCGACGGTCTTGGTCTGCGCGAACGAGGCCAGGTCGACCGCCTCCAGCAGCGCCATGGCCTGGTCGTTCAAGGCGTAAAGCGTGGATTCGGGCTTCCAGAAATGGAAGCTGGTGCCCAGCTTGCGCTGCAGGCCCACGCGCACGTTCTCCAGTACCGTGAGGTGCGGAAAGACGGCGGAGATCTGGAAGGAGCGCACCATGCCGGAGCGCGCCACCTCGGCGGCGGCACGCATGGTGATGTCTTCTCCCTTGTAGAGAATCTGGCCGGAGGTGGGCGGCAGAAACTTGGTCAGCAGGTTGAAGACCGTGGTCTTGCCAGCTCCGTTGGGGCCGATCAGCGCGTGGATGGAACCGCGCCTGACTTTCAGGTTGACGTGATCTACCGCGACGAAGCCCTTGAACTCCTTGGTGAGCTCGCGCGTCTCAAGAATGGTGTCTGCACTCATGCGGGTGAGCCAACGGCCCGGTCTCCATTTGTTGTGGGCGTCCAGACGTCGAGGTCTGAATCGTATCTATACACACAAATGGTAGAGCCGGGACCGGGCCCGGCGCATGAGTGTTTCCCCTTGCCTCCGTGAGGCTGCCGGCTACACAGTTTTTACTTTGCGCATCCTAGTAAAACCACGTAGGGCAGCCGTGGCGGTGGCTCAGGTCAGCAAGGCGTTCACCCGCTTCACATACGCCGCCGGATCTTCCGGCAGGCCGCCTTCGGCCAGCAGGGCCTGGTCGAACAGGATGTGGGCCAGATCGTGGAAGTGCACCGAACCGTCGAGCTTTTTCACCAGCGGGTGCTCAGGGTTGACTTCCAGGATGGGCTTGGTCTCCGGCGCCTTCTGGCCGGCCTGTTTGAGCAGGCGCGCAAGCTGCATGCTCATGCCGTGGTCGCTCACCACCAGGCATGCGGGCGAGTCCACCAGGCGGCTGGTGGCGCGCACGTCTTCGGCCTTGTCCTTCAGCGCTTCCTTCAGCTTGGCCAGCGTGGGCTTGAAGGCTTCGGCGGCTTCCTCGGCGGCCTTCTTCTCGGCTTCGTCCTGCAGCTTGCCCAGGTCCACCGCGCCCTTGGCCACGCTCTGCAGCGGCGTGCCGTCGAAGTCGGTCAGGTAGTTCAGCGCCCATTCGTCCACGCGGTCGGTCATCAGCAGCACCTCGATGCCCTTCTTCTTGAACACTTCGAGCTGCGGGCTGTTCTTGGCGGCGGCCAGGGTGTCGGCCGTGATGTAGTAGATGGCCTCCTGGCCTTCCTTCATGCGCGCCTTGTAGTCGGCCAGGCTCACGCTCGCCGTGTCGCTGCTGGTGGAGGCAAAGCGCAGCAGTTTGGCGATGCGCTCGCGGTTGGCGAAGTCCTCGCCCAGACCTTCCTTCAGCACGCTGCCGAACTCGGCGTAGAAGGTGCTGAACTTGCCGGCCTGCGCCTCGGCTTCGTCATCGGCATCCGCAGCCGGCACGTCGTGTTTGGCCAGATCTTCCAGCAGGCCCAGCACGCGGCGGGTGTTGCCGTCACGGATGGCACGCACGTCGCGGCTTTCCTGCAGCAGCTCTCTAGAGACGTTGAGCGGCAGGTCGGCCGAGTCCACCACGCCCTTGACGAAGCGCAGGTAGCTCGGCAGCAGGGCCTCGGCGTCGTCCATGATGAAGACGCGCTTCACATAGAGCTTGAGGCCGCCCTTGCGGTCGCGGTTCCACAGGTCCATCGGCGCCTTGGCCGGCACGTACAGCAGCTGGGTGTACTCGGTGCTACCTTCCACGCGGTTGTGGCTCCAGGTCAGCGGGGCTTCGAAGTCGTGGCTGATGGCCTTGTAGAACTCTTCGTACTGCTCCTGGGTGATGTCCTTCTTGGCGCGCGTCCACAGGGCGCTGGCCTTGTTGACGGTCTCCCACTCTTCGGAGGTAACCATCTCGCCCGGCTGGCCGTCCTTGCCTTCCTTCCACTCCTCCTTCTTCATGAGGATGGGCAGGGAGATGTGGTCGGAGTACTTGCCGATGATGCTCTTGACCTTCCAGCCATTGAGGTACTCGTCAGCATCGTCACGCAGGTGCAGGATGACGCTGGTGCCGCGCTCGGCGCGGGTGATGGCTTCCACCTCGAAGTCACCGGTGCCGCCGCTGGTCCAGCGCACACCCTCGTCGGCCTTCAGGCCGGCGCGGCGGGATTCGACCGTGATCTTGTCCGCCACGATGAAGCCGGAGTAGAAGCCGACGCCGAACTGGCCAATCAGCTGGCCCTGCTCCTTGGCATTGGCCTGCTTGTCCGCTTCCAGCCGGCTCATGAAGTCGCGCGTGCCGCTCTTGGCAATGGTGCCGAGGTGGTCAATCGCTTCCTGCGCGCTCATGCCGATGCCGTTGTCGGTGATGGTCAGCGTGCGGGCGGCCTTGTCGAAGGTCACGCGCACCTGCAGGTCGGGGGCGTCTTCGTACAGCGCGGCGTTGTTCAGCGCTTCGAAACGCAGTTTGTCGCAGGCGTCCGACGCGTTGGAGATCAGCTCGCGCAGGAAGATCTCCTTGTTGGAGTACAGCGAGTGGGTGACCAGGTGCAGCAGTTGGGCTACTTCGGCCTGGAAGGCATGGGTTTTCTTGTTCATGGTGGCGGTAGCGGTCATAAGCTCAAACGGAAAAGTCAAATAGGGGTACGGCCATTGCCCTAGCCGGCAGCCTGGGCAAAACCGGCAGGTAGGGGTGGTGGCGGCTGTTTCAAGGGGCCGCGGCCCCGGGATCAGCCGAAGCGCAGGAACATCTGGGCGTAGGGCTTCTTGAGCTGCTCCAGGGCGGGCCGGATCCGGGCCGGCTCCTGCGTCAGCAGGGCATCGCGCAGGGCCTGGACCGATTGCTCGACGGCCTGCAGTGCGGCGGCGAACGCGGGGTCGGCGGCCAGCGTGGGCGGTGCTTCGCTGCGCAGCCGGCGCGCCAGGTAGTCCAGCACGCCGACACGCCCCATCAGCGGCAGCAGGCGCTGCGGGCTGGTGTCGAGCGTCTTGCCTTCGGCCAGGGTGTGCTCCATCTCGGCGTGGAACGCGTTCATGTGGTCGCTGTAGGTCACCACGCCGTTGCGACGGCGCAGTTCTGCCATCAGGCCGCGTGCGCCCTCCAGCGTTTCATGGGCTTCAGCCAGTTGGCCCGCCTGCACCTGGGCGTCGGCGCGTTCGTACACGCGGGTGACTTCGGTCAGCGTGGCCAGCACCTGCGGGTCGCGGTCATAGGGGGCGGGCGGGTGCTTGCCGTGGCCTTCGATCACGGCCTGCCAGCTGGCCCGTGCCTGTTGCAAGGCCTGCTTCGCCTCCGCTTGCGCCTGGGTGTTGGTGCGGAACAGCGCTGCACGGTAGGGCGGGTAGGCGGCGTTGATGGCATCGGTCAGCGGGTCATGGGCCTGGGCTGTACCGACGGTGGCCAGCAGGATCGCCGTGAGCCAATGGTGTTTGGACATGAGGAAGTCCTTTCGTGAAGCGCGGGCGGGTCGTGTGAACGTCAGAACTTTTCGTGCGGCGCCAGGTAGCGCCATTGGCCCACCGGCAAGTGGCCCAGCATGACGCGGCCGATGCGCACGCGCTTCAGGCCCACGACCTTCAGGCCCACCAGCTCGCACATGCGGCGGATCTGGCGCTTCTTGCCTTCGGTCAGCACAAAGCGCAGCTGCTCGGGGTTCTGCCATTCCACCTTGGCGGGCTTGAGCGGCTGGCCGTCCAGGCTCAGGCCGTGGCGCAGCAGGGCCAGCTTGTCGGCCGGGAAGACCGATTGCACATCGGCGCTGACGGGGTCGTCGTCGTCGATGCGACTGAGCTGGGTGGCCGGCGCAGGTCGGGCCGCGGGTTTGGCGCCGTAGGTGGCGGCAGCGGAGGTGGCGGCCGCCGCGTTTTCCACCCCGGTGTAGACCACGCGCACCAGGTATTCCTTCTCCATCACCGAGTCTTCGCCGATGAGCTGGCGCGCCACGCGGCCGTCCTGCGTCAGCACCATCAGGCCGGTGGAGTCGATATCCAGCCGCCCCGCCGGTGCCAGGCCGCGCAGTTGCGAGGGATGGAAGAAGAAGCGGGTGTTGTCGTCGCGCCAGCGGTTCTTGGGCTGGATCAGCACGGCGGCCGGCTCATGCCCGTCCTCGGCCTGACCGCTGACATAGCCGATCGGCTTGTTGAGCAGGATGGTGACCTGGTTGGCTTGCTTGTTCTGCGCCTGCTTGTCGATCTCGATGCGCACGTCCGGCGCCACCTGCATGCCCATCTCGGCCACCTGGCCGTTGACCTTGACCCAGCCCTTGGCGATCCAGTCGTCGGCCTCGCGGCGCGAGGCCAGGCCCAGCTCCGCCATGCGCTTGTTGAGCCGTACGGTGCCATTGGCGCCATGTGCCGCGGTGTTGGCCTGGCCGGCAGGAATGGGGGCCTTGGCGGGCGGCGGGGCGGCGCGGCGGAACTTACCAGCGGATTTGGGTTCGGTCATGGGCGCTATGGTTTTGGTAGCTAGTGGCGCTTATTTTAAGAGGGCTGGTGCTCAATTTGTCATGCAAAGACGCAGGAGCGCAGCGCCGGCAGATCGAGTACGCGCAGGCCGCCGTACTCGACGCGGATCGTGCCTTGCGTTTCCAGCCGGGCCAGGGCCTCGTTGACGCGCTGGCGTGACAGGCCCACCAGGTAGGCCAGTTCCTGCTGCGTGATG
>JAYRLJ010000057.1:0-13130 GCA_041905305.1 Hylemonella sp.
CCCTTTAAGGAGACGCCATGACCATGCCCGATGGCTACTACAACCGCTTCGACCCGGCCAAGAACTACGATCAGCACCTGTTCCGTGCTGGCTACGCTGTCCAGTCGGCCGAATTCAACGAAGTCCAGTCAAATTTCGCCAACCGCATCCAGGGCGTTGCCGACGCCCTGTTCCGCGATGGCGACGTGGTTCGTGACGCCAGGATCATCGTCAATGCCGAGACCGGGGACACCACCTGCGAAGCCGGCGCGGTCTATCTCAAGGGGGCCGTGCGCGGTATTGCCCCTGCCACCCTGACGCTGCCTGTGTTGGGCGTCATCGCCGTGGGCTTGTACCTGCAGGAAACCGTCGTCACCGAACTGGAAGACCCCGGCCTGCGCGACCCGGCCGTTGGCACCCGCAACTACCAGGAGCCCGGTGCTGCCCGCCTCAAGATCGAAGCCGTGTGGGGCTTCGACGGCGATGGCCAGAGCGGCGAGTTCTTCCCGGTCTATCAGGTCGAAAACGGCATCCTGCGTGCCAAGGAGCCGCCGCCCAATCTGGACGGCGTGACGCAGGCGCTTGCCCGCTACGACCGCGACTCTTCCGGCGGCTCCTACGTGGTTGGCGGCCTAACCGTCGCTGCCGCCGCCGACCTGCAAACCGGCGAGCAGGTCTATACCGTCAGCGAGGGCCGTGCCCGCGTCAATGGCTACGGCGTCGAGCTGACCACCTCGCGCCGCCTGATCTACCTGGCCGCGCCCGACCTGCGCCAGATCGACAGCGAGCCGCACACCAGCACCACGGCCGGCGCCCAGCGCATCAACCTCGACCGCACCCCGGTCGCGGTCATTAGCCAGGTGCGCATCACCAAGGAAGTCACCGTCACGCTGACCCACGGCGGCTATACCGGCGCCCAAGACCCGCTGCCCGACACTTCCGTCATCAGCCTCCTGGAAGTGAAGCAAGGCGGCACCACCTTTGTTACCGGCACCGACTACAAGCTCACCGCCGGCAAGGTGGACTGGAGCCTGTCCGGCGCCGAGCCGGCACCCGGCAGCACCTACACGGCGAAATACCAGTTCATCGCCACCGTCGCCCCGACTGCGGCCGACGACACCGGCTTCACCGTCGAAGGCGCCGTCGTCGGCTCCTTGGTGCTTGTCAACTACAGCCAGAAGCTGCCGCGCATCGACCGCCTGGCCATCGGCGCCGAGGGCGAGCTGGTATGGATCAAGGGCGTCGCCGCCGACTGGAACCCCCAGGCCCCGGCCGTGCCGAGCAACCTGCTGCCGCTGGCCACCATCAGCCAAACCTGGACTGCCGGCCGCACGGTCAGCAATGACGGCGTGCGGGTGGTGCCCATGTCGGAGCTGGCCACCATCCAGACCAAGCTTGACCGTATGGCCGAGCTGATCGCCCAGCAGCGCCTTACCTCGGATGCTCAACTTCGGGAATCCGGTACCAAGAAGGGCCTGTTCGTCGATCCTTTCCTCTCCGACGACATGCGCGACGCCGGCAGCCCGCAGACCGCCGCCATCGTGGCCGGTGAGCTGACCCTACCGATCACCGCCACCGTCGCCGCCGTGCCGAACGACGTGACGGCCCGCACCAGCTTGGCCTTCAATCTCACGGCCACCCTGGAGCAGCCCATGCGCACCGGCAGCATGAAGGTCAATCCCTACCTGGCATTTGACCCCATCCCGGCCGCCGTCACGCTCACGCCGGCCGTGGATCGCTGGACAGAACTGCAAACGACTTGGGCCAGCCCTGTGACCGAACGCCTGTCGGTCGGCAGTGGCAACCGCTCCAGCGTCAGCCAGAGCACCTCGGACGTGCTCCTGTCCTCCAGCCGCCGTGCCATCGAGACCTTGCGGGCTATCGAGGTGCATTTCTCGGTGTCCGGCTTCGGCCCCAACGAGGCGCTGTCCAGCCTCAAGTTCGACGGCATCAGCGTTACGCCGGTCGCCCTGTAAGGAGAAAAACGAACCATGACCCTCAATGCCAACAGCGCCGGCCTGCTCGCCGGCAAATTCACCATCCCGGCAAACGTCCCGGCCGGTAGCAAGCGCGTCGAGTTCGTCGGCGCCGGTGGCAGCCGTGGCGAGGCCGTGTTCATCGGCCAGGGCGAGCTGCAAACCGACACCCGGCAGCAGATCACCCGGATCACCACCACGCTCTGGTGGCAGAACACCGACCCGCTGGCGCAGACCTTCACCCTCAACGCCGACACCCAGGTGGGCGGCGTCGATCTGTGGTTCACGGCCAAGGGCACCAGCCCCGTGGTGGTGCAAATCCGCGAGACCACGGCCGGCGTGCCCAACAAGACGGTGCTCGCCGAGACCCGCCTGCAACCGGCGTCCATCGCGCTCTCCGGGCACACCCGCATCCAGTTCCCGGCCCCGGTGCAACTCCTGTCCGGTGCGGAATACGCCCTGGTGGTGCTCTGCGACGACGCCGATACCGCCCTGGCCATCGCCGAGCTGGGCAAGTGGGACAACACCGCCGGCCGCTGGGTAACAAGCCAGCCCTACCAGGTCGGCGTCCTGCTGTCCTCCAGCAATGCCAGCACCTGGACTCCGCACCAAGACCGCGACATGGCCTTCCGCCTCTTGGCCGCCAGCTACACCGAAACCGCAAAGACCGTCGCCCTGGGCAACGTCGCGGTGAACAACGCCACCGACCTGATGCTGCTGGCTCTGGCCGACAGCCCCACGGCCGCCGCCCGCGTCGAGTACAGCCTGGGCCTGCCAGATGGCAGCACCGTCAAGGTGGCCGATGGCCAGCCCGTGCGCCTGCCGACCGCGATCACAGGCAACGTCAGTGTCGCGGCCAGCCTGCTCGGCACCGAGGCCGCTTCCCCGGTGCTGTTCCCCGGCACGCAACTGGTCAGCGGCCAAGTGTCCGAAACCGCCGATTACGTGAGCCGGGCCATCCCGGCGGGCAACAATGCCCGCGTGCGGGTCATCTTCGACGCCCTGATCCCGGCTGGCGCCAGCGTCACGGTGGCCGCCTCGGGTGTCGATGCCGGCGACGCCTTCCAGGCCGTGGCCTACCAGTCCAGCAAGGCCCTGGGCGACGGTTGGATGGAAATGACCCATGAACTCGCCTCCATCAGCGAGGCGATGGTCAAGGTCAAGCTGACGCTCGGCGGCAACAGCGCCGCCCGGCCCCGCGTGCGCAACCTGCGCGTCATCGTCCTGTAACGGGTGAGCCATGCCTGAAATCCTCACCCCCCACTTGAGCCTGCCGTTGCCGCACCCCGACAACAGCCTGGCCGAAGACGTGATCCGCATCCGGGACGCCTTCACGGTGCTCGATCAGAAGATCGCCGCCCTGGACACGCTCTTGACCAGCGACGACCTCACCCTGGACAGCGTCCAGGAGCTGGTCGGCGCCATCAAAGCCGCCCGCACCGAGATCGGCGCCGTCAATGCCTTGGTCGCCAGCCAACTGGCGGCGCAGAACACCGCCATCAACGCCCAACTGGCCGTCCAGAACGACGCCGTGGCGCAGCAGCTCGCCGCGCTCTCGGCGCTTGTTTATGCCGGCTTGTAAGGAGAAACCATGCCCAGCACCAATCTGACCGATTTCCGAAACCAATACCTGGCCAAAGTGAAAGGCCGGCTCACGTCGGCCGACATCACCAACGCCAGCGACACCGACCTGATCCTGCAATCGGCGCTCCTCAAGGCTTATGACGCCGTGAATCGCTTTGATGCTTTCGGGCCGGATGCCGTCGCGCCCATTGCATCCATGACGGGTGCCGAGTTGCAAGAGTCGCTGGCCGATGCCAGCACCCGGCAAGCATTTGAAGCCTTGCTGTCGTCGGGTGAGGCCATGCGGGCATTGGCTGCGTCCTCGGCCGCGATGACCGCCGTGGCTGCGTCCCCGGCCGCGATGACCGCCCTGCTGGCGAACAGCAGTGCGTGGGCGGCAGTCGTCGCCAACAGCAACGCGATGGCGGCTGTAGCGGCCAACAGCAACGCGATGGCGGCACTGCTGGCGAACAGCAGTGCGTGGGCGGCAGTCGTCGCCAACAGCAACGCGATGGCGGCTGTAGCGGCCAACAGCAACGCGATGGCCGCCGTGGCTGCGTCCTCGGCCGCGATGACCGCTTTGTTCAGTTCCTCGGTGGCTCGTGCTGCCATTTGGGCCAGTGCCACGGCGATGACTGCGATCCAGAACGCTCCCTCGGCCGTCCTGGACGCGCTCCAGTCTCACGCCCAGGTCAGCATGATGAACAACAGCCCGTCGAACCTGCAGGGCACCTTCATCAGCGGCAAGAGCATGACCCTGCGGGTCCGCAATACAGGTGGTTCGGATACGAACTACATGCGCACGCTGGCCGGCGGTTCCGGTACGGGCGATGACGTCTTCACGACCAGCATCACATGGACGGCTCGCGTGCGGGCCTACAACAACCTGACTCACTACACCTGGAACAACAACTACACGTTCCAGGCTTACGTGGTGAACATGAACTAAGGAGCGGCTCATGCAAAAAGCGATCATCGACCTCAACACCAACGCCATCGTTGGCATCGCCAACGATGGCGCCGCGCCGGAAAAACACCAGGTGTTCATTGACCTGCCGGAAGACTTCAATCCTGACGATGTAGCCGAGTGGGCCTACGACGGCCAGGGTTTGACCCGTGACACCGTGGCGCTTCTGGACAGGGCCAAGGCCGCCCGAACGGCTCGCATCAAGGCCGAGGCCGCCCGGCTGATCGAGGCAACCGACTGGAAGCTGGCCCGCGCCCGCGAACGTGAAGCCGCCGGCTGGGCGACCTTGGCCGATGTCGATGCGGTACTGGCCGAGCGGGAAGCTATCCGCCGGTCGAGCAATGCCGCCGAGGCGGCCGTCGATGCGCTGACCGACGTGGGCAGCGTGCAGACCTTCACCTGGTCGATTGATGTGGCCGTGGCAGCGCCGCGCCGGCTCACCCACAAGGGCTTCTCCGACCGCTTCACCGATGCCGAAATGCAGGCGATTCTCGCCGCTGCCGAAGCCAATGCGGCCCTCAAGACGTGGTGGGAGAAGTTCAAACTTGCCCGCGACATCAACCTCGACGATCCGGCCACCCAGGGCGGCGTCCAGGCTCTGGAAATCGCCGGGTTGATCGGTGAAGGCCGGGCTGCCGAGGTGCTGGCGTGACATGGCGCTATGTGCTCCGGAGGCGTTTCGAGTTGTTCGCCCCTGAGTTGGAGTCTGTCGCTTATGCCGGCCCCTGGATGGAGATTCGGCACTGTCGGCTGGCGATCCAGCCCGGCTATGCCTGGGATGGGTGCAGCCCGTCCGTTCGGCTTCCCGGCTGGCTGTTGCTGCCTGGCGGCATCTGGGTCGGGCCGTGGGACGGCCCCCTCGGGCCTGACGGTCGTCCGGTGTCATGGCGAGCAACGCTTGTCCATGACGCGCTGTGCCAGTTCCGCGCCGACATCAAGGGGCTGACCAAGGAAACCACGGTGCACCTGTTCGCCAAGATGCTGCGCGAGGACGGCGCCCCCGGCTGGATGAGCAAGCTGTATCCGGCGGCCGTGCATCGCCTCGGCCCGCAAGAATGGGGTGGCCTCGCGCCAGCCTGACGATCAACCTGTAAGCCTCTCTTACCAGTTCGCCCCGCCCCGTGCGGGGTTTTTTGTTTTCATCACAGGAGCCAACCATGCCTCAGACTTCGTTCTTCCACGGCGTCACGGTCTCGCTGGTCGATACCGGCCCGCGTCCGATCGCCATCCCCTCCAGTTCCATCATCGGGCTGGTTGATCTTTTCACCCCCGGCGCCGGACTGGCCGCTGCCAACGAGCCGGTGCTGCTGACCAGCTACCGCGAGGCCGTGGCGAAGTTCGGCCCCGATGCGCCCATTACCAAGGCGGCCAAGGGCATCTATGAGCAGTCCTCGGCCGTGGTCGTGGCGGTCGGCGTGCAGGCCGGCGCCGACGCGGCGGCAACCACCAGCGCCATCATCGGCGGCGTGACGGTGGCTGGTGCCCGTACCGGCATGCAGGCGCTGCTCGACGGCAAGAGCCGCTTCAACGCCCAGCCTCGCCTGATCGTGGCGCCCGGCCATTCCCGCACCCAAGCCGTGGCCACGGCGATGGACGCCATCGCCACAAAGTTGAAGGCCATCGCCATCGTCGACGGCCCCAACACCGACGACGACGCGGCCCTGGCTTTCGCGCAGAATTTCGGCAGTAAGCGCATCTACATGGTCGATCCCGGCCTCAAGGTTTGGGACACCAGCACCAACGCCGAGACCATCGTTCCGGCATCGCCCTACGTCGCAGGCCTCTTCTGCCGCACCGACAAGGAATACGGCTTTTGGGCCTCGCCCTCGAACAAGGAGTTCTTGGGCGTCATCGGCACGGCCCGCCCGGTTGAGTTCCTGGACGGCGACGACACCTGCCGCGCCAACCTGCTGAACGCGGCCAAGATCACTACGATCATCCGCGACGGCGGCTTCCGGCTGTGGGGCAACCGCACGATGTCGGCTGACAGCAAGTGGGCCTTCGTGACTCGCGTGCGCACCCTTGACATCGTGATGGACGCGATCCTCTACGGCCACAAGTGGGCGGTGGATCGCTCGATCACGAAAACCTACGTCAAGGACGTGACCGAGGGCCTGCAAGCCTTCATGCGCGACTTGAAGGCCTTGGGCGCCATCGTCAATTTCGAGGTCTATCCCGACCCGGAGCTGAACACCGCCAGCCAACTGGAGCAGGGCCGCGTGTATTGGAACATCCGCTTCACCGATGTTCCGCCGGCAGAAAACCCCCAATTCCGCGTCGAGGTGACCAATCAGTGGATCACCGAGGTGCTGGACATCAACAACTGATAGGAGCACACGATGATTCCGCAAACGCTCGTCAACATGAACCTCTTCGTCGATGGCAAGGGCTATGCCGGCCTCGCCACGGAGGTCAATCTGCCCAAGCTCAAGCGCAAGACCGAGGAGCACCGTGCCGGCGGCATGGATGGCCCCATCAAAATGGGCATGGGCATGGAAATGCTGGAGGCCGGCTTCACCATGACCGGCGTCTCCAAGGATGTGCTGGTGTTCTTCGGCGTCGCCGACGACACCGCCTTCAACGGCAACTTCCGTGGGGCCTTCAAGAACCAGAAGGGCGAAGTGGTGGCCGCCGTTGCTACCTTCCGGGGGATGCTGGAAGAAGTCGATCCGGGCAACTGGAAAGCAGGCGACAAGGCCGAGACCAAGTTCAACGCCGCGCTCTCCTACTACAAGCTCGAAGTCGACGGCCAGGTCGTCTATGAGCTCGACCCGGCCAACTGCATCCGCATCATCAACGGCAAGGACGAGGCAGCAGCCGAGCGCCAGGCCATCGGGATGTAACCATCGCGGCGGGGGTTTCCCCGCCGCCATCCATTCAGGAAACCACCGACATGAAGATCAAAATCAAGCTCGCCACGCCCATCGAAATCAACGGCGTGAAGACCGACACCATCGTCCTGCGCGAACCGACCGTGGGCGATTCGCTCGACGTTCAGAAGCTGGCGCCGAACGACGACGACCAGCGTGAAGTGCTGATGCTGGCCCGCCTCGCCGACATTTCCCCGGAAGACCTCAAGCGCATGGGCATGAAGGACTTCCGCCGCATGCAAAAGGGCTATCTTCGGCTCGTGGCCGTTGGTGAGGGTGAAGACGAAGGAATTGTGGAGCTGGCTGCGTAAGCTGGCGCGGGTCTATCACTTCCAGCCTTCCGAACTACACGCCATGCCGCTCTCCGATCTGGTTGAGTGGTTGGCGTCAGACGACTAGCGGCGGCGCGACTCCAGCCAATGGAGGGCGCCGCCGATGCCTTTCGCGCCGGCCAGGATAGCCGGCCAGAACATCCAGCCGACCACCAGCAGCGTGAGGCCTCCAACGAGGCTCCATGCGGCAACAGTGGCAAGTGCATCAATCACGAGAGAACTCCATCATGGCAGGTAAAGACATCGCGCTGGGCGTCGTCATCGGTGGGGTGGTTTCCGCCACCTTTGGCCGGGCGCTCAATGTCGTTGGCAAAAGTATAGACGACCTGAAGCAAAAGGGCGACAAGGCCAAAATCTGGCAGAACGTCATCAGCGAAACGATGCGGCTCCAGCAGGAATTCCGGGCTGCCCACCTCGCCGGGTCTGCGGCTGCCGACGGCATTCGCGCCAAGATCGAGAAGAACCAAGACGCCCTCAAAGCGGCCGGGTTCGCCGTCGACAAGCTGGCCGACAACTACACCCGGCTGGGCCGGATCGTGCGCGGCATCGATCTCCAGCTCAAGGGGCGGGAAAGCATCGAGGCTGGCAAGGAACAGCTCGGGGAGTCCATGCGGATCGGTGCAGTGTCCGCTGTGCCCGTGAAGGTTGCCGCTGACTTCCAGGCCATCATCCGCGACATCGCCATCAAGGGCGGGTTCGCCAACACCGCCCAAGAGCGTGATGTGGCGACGGGCGTCAGGACTTCCGCCGACAAGAACGGGATCAGCCGCGACGAGCTGGCCTCCGCGATCAACCAGTTGGTATCTGGCGGCATGGATGCCAAGGAGGCGATCAACTACGCCGACGTGATCGCCAAGTTTTCCATTGGGCAAGGATCCACGCCAGAAGAAACCGCGAAGATGATCCGGGCCATCTCGCAGAACGCGCAGATCAAGGACGCGGCCGGCATGAATAAGGCCCTGGAGGCGATTGCCTATCTCGGGCAGGCCGGCAATTTCGAGTCGCCAGACATGGCGAAGGCGTTTCCAGGTCTGCTGGCCGAAATGCAGAAGCTCGGCATCGTCGGGCAGGAATCTGTGACTCAGCTCGGCGCCATGCTGCAAGTCCAGATGAAGGTTACCGGTAGCGCCGACGAGGCGGCCAATAACCTGAAAAACTGGATGTCCAAGATCGGCTCCGAGGACACCAAGAAAAACTACGAGAAGGCCGGCATCGACTATGAGCAGTCGATGAAGACCAACATCGCCCAAGGGTGGTCGACGTTGGAGGCTTCGCTTGCGATAGCCAAGGATTACGTCGAGCGCATCGACCCGAAAAAGGCCGAGGAACTCAAGAAGTTCGCTGCGTCGATGGATCAGGTCAGCGACCCGGCCAAGCGTCAGGCGCAGATCGCGGCCTTCGAGGAGGTGATGAAGACCGGCGACCTGTTCAGCGACATGCAGGTTAAGGCGGCCCTCACCGCCTACATGCAGAACTCCGACCTCTACGCCAAGCTGAAACGCGAGGCGGCAGAATCGAACGGTCTGCTGGAGAAGAACCTCAACGAGCGACGGGAAACCAGCAAGCGGAAATGGGCCGAAGTTGGCAACGCCATCAACGACGCTCTGGAAACGGTCGGCGATGCGCTGCGCCCGGTCACCGACCGGGTGGCCGACGCGGTGGCCGGGGTCACCCGATTTTCGACTGGCCTGGCGAAGATGAACCCGACGGTCACCACCACGGTGGCAACGGTTGCGGCGGCCTTCCTTGGGTTGCGCACTCTGGGGGCCGCTTGGAAAATCGGCAAGGGTGCCTTCGACATCGCTCGCGGCACGATCATGGCGCGTGGCGCCGGGAAGTTGGGAGGGCTTGCATCGATTCTCCCCGGCAAGGCTGGCGATGTCGCCGGCAAAGCTGCCGACGTGCTTGGCGGCGCCGGGGTGCAGCGGGTTTTCGTGGTGAACATGCCGGGCGGTGGCTTCGGCGGCGCCGATGTCCCTGGCGGGACTGGCGGCAAGCCGGGTACCGGGGGAGCGAAGGCTGGCGGTCGTCTCGCCCGTCTCAAGGATGGGGCAATGGCCCTGGGTGGCCGACTCGCCCCCTACGCCACAAAGATCGGGTCTGGCCTCGCGGTTGCTGGTGCTGCCTACCAGGTCTATGACACGGCGAAGAACGCGAAGACGACCGAGGAAAAGGCCGCCGGTTATGGCGGCGCTGCCGGCGGTCTGGCGGGCGGTCTTGCTGGCGCCAAGCTGGGGGCGATGGCCGGGGCGTTCGGTGGGCCGATTGGCATTGCCGTCGGCGGCATCCTGGGGGGGATTCTCGGCAGTGTTGCTGGTGACAAGCTGGGTGGATGGGCTGGCGGCAAGTTGGCGGCCGAGAAGCCGGCGGCTACGGCAGAGGTTGCCAAGGCGGCAGCTCCGGCCCTTTCTGCGCCCAAGTTGGCGGCCGAGAAGCCGGCGGCTGCACCGCAGCAGCTCACGTTCTCGCCGACGATCCAGGTGACTGTGCAGGGGGACGTGAAAGACCCACGCCAGCTCGCAAACGAGTTGATGCCTCACCTTCGCCGGATGTTCGAGCAGTTCCAGTCTCAATCCGCACGCGGGGCCATGTTCGACCCTGCCCATGCTTGATGAGGAAGCCTGATGTTCAATGACCTGATCGACACGGCATCGCGCCGTGTCTGCGATGCCTGCGAAAAGACCCGACGACTTGAAGGAATGGTCACGCGGGCCGCCCGTATTGGTGATGGCGTGGAGCGGTCGTCCCGCAACGTATCACGGCTGGCCGACACATACGGCCGGCGCGAGGCCGGCGCCGTTGGTGATGTGCAGGCGGCCGAGGATGCACTTTCTAAGGCCGGCGGCCTGCTGGTCAGTGGCGCCCTCGGCACCGACGTAGCGCGGGCAGCTCGATCGATTGGCACCATCGCGGCGAACGTTGACCGCATGTCTCGACTGGCCGACAAGATCGCACAGGGAGCGTCCAGCATTGCGAGCGGCGACATTCAAAGCGCCATGAGCGGGGTCGGCGGGCGTATCGGGGCGGCCGTAGGTTCGGCGGCCAAGACATTCGGGCGGGTGCGGCAGGCATTCACGGCTACGCTCAACCCCCCGGTTCCTACCCTGTTGCCGGCAAATATCGAACTGACCGCGCTGTCGCAGAAGGACATCGCTGGCAGCTTTGCCTCCGGTCTGTCGAGCGCGAGCAAGTCACACGCGCATCTGCTGATCCTCACCGCCGGCATGGGCGAGAGCTTCTATTTCAACCTGTCGACGGCCGGGTACGACACGCTGCGCCGGCAGACCTCCTACAACATCGCCGCGCAGGATCGTCTGACGCGCCGGCCGGCATTGCAGGCAGTCTCGAAGGGCGGCGAGAGCATTACCGTGTCCGGTGCCATCTTCACGAGAAAGGCCGGGGCTGGCCAGCTCGACAAGCTGCGCGGCATCGGCTTCAAGATGGCGCCGCTCATGCTTACCACCGGTTACGGCGAAGCCTTGGGCGAGTGGTATCTGACGCGGATTGAGGAAGAGCAGGCGGCGATGTTTGCCGATGGCATGCCGCGCAAACAACAATTCACCCTGGAGTTCCAACGCTATGGCGAGGACTATTCGGACATCTGACGGCGACCGCCTCGATTCGCTCTGCCACCGCTACTACGGTCGGCTGAACGGCACCGTCGAGGCGGTTATTGCCGCCAACCCAGGCTTGGCCGCAACTCCGCAACCGTTCTCGGCCGGCATCGTGATTGTGCTTCCCGATCTTCCCGTGCAGGTCGAGAAGCCTGTCCAGTTGTGGAGCTGACACCATGAAACCAGATTTTCAGGTGATCGCCGATCAGAAAGACATCACCGCACTGCTGCGCGACCGGTTGCTTTCCATCCGCACCACCGATAAGCCGGGGCTGGAGGCTGACGAGTGCGAGATCCACATCGACGACCGCGACGGGGCCGTCGCTTTCCCCCGGAAGGGAGCAACGCTTGAAATCAGCCTCGGATATGAGGGCGAGCCGCTGACGTTCGTCGGCAAGTTCAAGGTCGATGAAATCGAGATCAGCGGGCCGCCGCAGAGCATCGTTATCCGCGCCAAGCCGGCCAACATCGCCGCCACGATGAAGAGCCAGAAGCGCCACAGTTGGGAGGGCGTGAAGCTGGCCGGCATCGTGGGCGACATTGCCCGGCGGAACAAGCTGCAACCCATGTGCAAGGTGGAAGCTGATGTACCAAGGGCCGACCAGATCAACGAGTCGGACATGCACTTCATCACGCGGCTTGCCAAGCAGCACGGCGCCACGGCAACGGTGAAGGACGGCAAGCTGATCGTCGCTACACGGGGCGAGGGGAAGAGCGGGAGCGGAAAGCCGCTACCGTCAATCACCCTGCATCGCGACGACCTGGCCAACTATTCGCTCACCTTTCCCGACCGGGCGCTGTTCGGTGAAGTGCAGGCCAACTATCACAACACCAAGACCGGGAAGCTCGAGGTCGTCGTTCTGCCAAACCCCAATGCTCCTGCCGGTGTGCAGGCGCCCAAACACACCGAGCGCCATGTGCATCCAACCAAAGAGGCGGCAAAGGCAGCGGCCGATAGCCGCATGGCAGCCCTGAACAGGGCGACCATGACCGGCAAGCTCGAGCTGATGCAGGGACGGGCCGATGTCGGGGCTGAAAAATGGCTTGAACTCGTCGGCATCAAGGACGAGGCCAACGGCACGTACCTAATCGAGTCGGTGGAGCAGAACTTCAGCAAGTCGGCCTGGGTGACAAGCATCAACATCAACGCCGGAAACGGCGGTAAGGGGAAGGTCGGGCGCGACAAAAAGGGCGCCGGCAGTCTCAGGGTCATAAACCTCGGGGAGGCGGCCAAGTAGCCACCGCCCCAGCCTGATTTACCAACCTCGGCCGCGCCACAAGCGCGGCTTTTTTTATTTTGGAGATAGCCGTGGCAGAAGAACATAAGCGCAGAAACTCATGCGACATGGACGGGGAACATCGGTGCAACCTGGCCGAGAGCATGTCAGAGGATGCTGCACAACACGCCGTAAAGAAGGTGTTTGCGATTCTCGGCGTCGACATCGATCGACCTGAGAGCGTCGAGGAATTCCGGGAAGACCTCCGCTTCGGCCGCAAGCTGAGGAAGGTAGCCGATCACGGCATGCTGGCCTTCTTCGGCGTTGCGGCTGCCGCCTTGGCCGCCGCTGTGTGGGCAGGGATCGTTTCGAAGCTGAACGGGGGGCACTGACATGAAGAGCGTTCGTCTGTGGGTAATGTGGGGGGCCGCTGCTGCGGTCGTTCTTTGGTACTGGCTGACCGATCCGGACAGCGGTGCTGAAACCATCATGCGTCTGCAATGGCTCGCCTGGCTGTGCGTTGCGGCCGGCCCGGTGTATCTGCTGCGCCGGGCCTTCCATGATGAGGCGCGTTCTGCCGAGGCCTACCGCCGTGCGCTGGAAAGTCCGACC
>JAYRLJ010000440.1:0-2381 GCA_041905305.1 Hylemonella sp.
CCCGGCGCTGGAATGGCAGGGGCCGCAGCGCCAGCCGCTGAAAGGCCGCCGCATCATCGTCTATGCCGAACAGGGCCTGGGCGACGTGATCCACTTCATCCGCTACGTGCCGCTGCTGCAGGCCGGTGGCGCGCAGGTGATCGCCGTGGTGCAGCCTGAGCTGGCGACGCTGCTGGCCAGCATCCCCGGGCTGCACTGCTACCGCCCGGGCGAAGAGGTCAGCGCCGACGGCCACGTGGCCCTGCTGGACCTGCCCATGCACCTGGGCACCACGCTGGACAGCATCCCGTCGCAGGTGCCCTACCTGCAAGCGCCCGAGGCCAAGGTGGCGCACTGGCGCGAACGGCTCAAGCCCTGGGACGGCAAGCGGAAAATCGGCATCGCCTGGGCCGGTTCGCCGGTGCAGGTGAACAACCGCAACCGCAGCATGCCGCTGAGCGAACTGGCCCCGCTGCTGGATGCGCCGGGCGTGCAGTGCTTCAGCCTGCAAAAGGGGCCGGGCGGCGGCTACACGGACATGACGCCGGGCGCGCAACAGCTGGTGGACCTGACGGACGAATGGGCCGACTTCAGCGACAGCGCGGCCATGATCGACAACCTGGATCTGGTGATCACCGTCGACTCCGCCGTGGCCCACCTGGCCGGCGCCCTGGGCAAACCGGTGTGGGTGCTGCTGGCCCCCAACCCCGACTGGCGCTGGCTGCTGGAGCGCGAAGACTCGCCGTGGTATCCGACGATGCGCCTGTTCCGCAGGGGGTTTGGGGAAGCGAGGGCGGCGCAGGTGGGGCGGGTGGCGCAGGCGCTGGCCGGGCTTTAACGCCCTCACCCTCTGGGAGAGGGCAGGGGTGAGGGCACCGCCCGCATCGACCTCCTCCAATATGAGGGTTCGCGGCCGCAGCGCGCTGCCTAGAATGCCGCTGATCGGCTGCAGGGTTTGTCGGGAAATTTATCTACCCGGATAGACGGCAGATTCGGGGAAGTGTTTTGCTGACAAGGACTTGGGAGATAGTGAATGGCCAGTTTATCCTGCAGGTGTTGTTTTAGTCCGCAAGGTTTGCGGCATAAATTGCGTTAGACCTCATGGATACGTCAGCGCTCTTGGCCGCAGTGGCCGACCAATCATCCTTTCTGGCGTTCGTTCGCGCACTCAAGGCCGACCGTGAGCGCGCGGTCAAGGTTGAAAACGACCCTTCCGCCGGCACAGGCGAGCCTGAAGTAGAGGCGTGGGAGAACGTCACAATCGAGTCGTTCCTGGGGGCGGCAATAGCGTGGGCGGAGGACTCGAGGTTTGGTGCTTCGCAGGGGCTCAAGCACGACAATCCGTGGAAGAAGTTCGCGGTTTTCCTACAGTGCGGCAAGATGTACGAGTGAGCATGAGGTCTAACAATTCGTTCGAGCGGACGCGTGAGGGATAAAGTGCCAAGCTCTTACGGCGGCGCGCGCGCCGCTCAACTCAACCGTTAAACATCACAACCAAGATTCGGCGAGATGCACCATGACATACAGACCACGCGCGGAGTTCAGGCAGAACGTTCAAGGTGTTCTGCTGCCTCTCACTGCTGCGGTATTCGCGGTCTTTGGAAGCCGTGCCCAAGACGACGGCAGACCAATCGGCGCCTTTTATCCACACAACGTCAGCAGTTCTACTTGGCAGCACTTGGGAGGGATTTGGTATCGCGCTCATGATGAGCAAAAGGTTCGAGGAAGAAGAGTCAATACCGCCGTTGTTCAAGCCTTCGTACAGAGCATTCGGTCAGGCGCAGGCGTAGTGCTCCCAAGTGGCGTAGTGGTGAGTTGGGAGTTGATCCCCGCTGCGGAGGCTTCGAAATTGCCGCCTCCGCTGAGCGATGTTTAACCCAACGCTGGTTCGGACTCGCTGCGCTCGCCGCACAGCTAAGCGTTAAGGCACCTTTATGACGACCTTCTGGCGCGATGGCTTCTACAGGACCAGTACTTCTGGGAATCCCCATTGGGTCGAGGGACACTGGGTCGACCGAGACAACTGGGACCGCGGCTCTTTCGAGGCCCACCATTTCGCGGCGCACGAAAGGCTAAAGGAGATGCGGGCTCATATTGGATCTACCTCGCGCTATGTCAATCCGAATGCGGAGTGTCCTGTATGTGGCGGTCCAGTCTTTTTCTACCAGAATGCTTATGGAAGTCGAGTCTTCTTCGACGAGCTCGGACCTCCATGGCCTAAGCATCCCTGCACGTCTGCAGCGCACCCGAGTTTCGAGTCGCCTATTGCTGATGAACTAGGGCGTGTTAACACAAACCACGAAGACCGTCAGCAACCAGGACGAAGCTGAGGAAGCCCAGGAACATCGCGTCGAGTTTTTCGAACCGAGAGAAGATTCGGCGATAGCCCTTCAGGCGTCGGA
>JAYRLJ010000058.1:0-13005 GCA_041905305.1 Hylemonella sp.
CCGGCCGCAAACATGTTGGCCAGCGAGGCGAAGGAGCCGATGTGGCCACCCAAGTCACCGCCCTCAGGCGGGTGATGGCGGTTGGCCTTGACCACCATGGCCATGGCGTTCCAGCGCATGTAGGCGCGCAGCCGGCCTTCGATCTCCAGGTTGCCGGGGCAGCGTGCTTCCTGGTCCGGTGCGATGGTGTTCACATAGCCGGTGGTGGCAGAGAACGGCATGTCGATGCCCTCCTCGCGCGCCTGCTCCAGCAACTGCTCCAGCAGGAAGTGGGCCCGCGCCCGGCCCTGAGCGGTGGTGCTGCCGCTGGCGATCACCGCCTGCAGCGCCTCGATCCATTCGCGGGTCTCCTGGTTGTCCTCGTCATTGGCGCTGGAGCCCAGCAGGTTTTCGATGGAGGCTGACATCGGTGTCTCCTATTTATTCAAACGTAATTTAGTACGGGGTTGAAAACGTGGCGCGGAGTTTCTCACATTTTTACCCTTATTTCAAATCATGCTTTTTGGTTTCTTATTGTGAAATATAAGAGATTTAACGACGAGGGCCGCGGCCTCCAGCAGACCACTAAACTCGGCCCTATGCCCGCGCGCCCGCCCTTCCCCCTGCCGCCTCTGCGGAAACTGCCCGTCGTCGACCGCCTGCGCCAGTGGTGGCGACGCCAGTCGCCGCTGCGGCAGGACCGCTACGCCATGCTGGCGCCGCTGATCGCGGTGATCCTGTTCCTGGCCGCCATCGTGGCGGTGTTTGCCTACCTGCGGCTGGAGGAGATCGACCGCGAGCAGGAAGCGCTGCGCCATGACCTCGAGTACGCGCAGCAGCAGCTGCGCCTGCGCCTGCTGGAGCGCCAGGAACAGCTCATGCGCGTAGCACGCGAACTGGCCAACCGGGAACTGGACGTACATGAATTCAAGGCGCGTGCCGAGGCGCTGGTCACGCAGTACCCCGAGCTCAACAGCCTGAGCTGGATCGACGAGCGCCGCCGCGTCCGGGCCAGCTACAGCAGTCTCTCGGCCACCCACTTCCGGTCGGCCGACGAGACAGTGGACAACAACGAAACCCTCAGCAGCTACGACCTGGCGCGCCAGTTGCAGCAGCCGGTCTACGCGCAGCGCAGCCCGGGCACCGACAGTTTTTCCCTGCTGGAGCTGCACATCCCGCTGACCTGGCGCAACAAGTTCGCCGGCGTGCTGCTGGCCGAGTACTCGGCCGACGGCCTGTACCGCTTCGGCGTGCCGGCCGAGGTCATGGCCCGCTACGCCTTCTCGCTGCACGACGCCAACGGCGCCCAGCTGGCCGGCACCAGCCTGCCGCGGCGCAACCCGGCCACACGGCTGCTGCCCTGGGCCAGCCCGGCTAACGAGTACGAGGTGCCGGTCTCGCCGGTCGGCAACGGCCTGCTGCTGCGCGCGCGCGCCTACCGCACCTCGCTGGGTGTGATCGGCAGCGGCCTGTTCTGGCTCGTCATCACGCTCAGCGCCATGACGGCCTGGATGCTGATCGCCAACTGGCGCCACACACGCCGGCGCATGCAGGCGCAGCAGGCGCTGCTGCTCGAGACCAACTTCCGTCGCGCCATGGAGAACTCCATGCCCACCGGCATGCGCGCGCTGGACCTGCAGGGCCGCATCACCTACGTCAACGCCGCCTTCTGCCAGATGACCGGCTGGAGCGAAGAAGAACTGGTGGGCCAGACCGCCCCCTTCCCCTACTGGCCGGAGGAGGACCAGGAACTGCTGAACACGCGGCTGGAGGACGAACTGCAGGGACGTGTGGGCAGCACCGGCTTCCAGATCCGCGTCAAGCGCAAGAACCGCTCCATCTTCGACGCCCGCATCCACGTCTCGCCGCTGATCGACGCGCGCGGCCAGCAGACCGGCTGGATGACCTCGATGACCGACATCACCGAGCCCAACCGCGTGCGCGAGCAGCTCTACGCCTCCTATGAGCGCTTCACCACCGTGCTGGAGGCGCTCGACGCCTCGGTGTCGGTGGCGCCGCTGGGCACGGACGAGCTGCTGTTTGCCAACAAGATGTACCGGCTCTGGTTCCATGAGCAGAGCAGCGGCCACGTGCGCATGGCCGGCCACACCGGCCAGGGCGTGCCCCTGGGCCGCTTGTCCGTTGGCGATGCGCGCGACAGCGTGGACACCCTGGTCGGCATGCCCACCAGCGGCCTGCCCGACATCGAAGCCGAGAGCGCCGAAATCTATGTGGAAGAACTCGGCAAATGGCTGGAGGTGCGCACACGTTACCTCACCTGGGTGGACGGCCGGCTGGCGCAGATGGTGATTGCCACCGACATCACGCCACGCCGTCTGGCCGAAGAGGAAGCGGCCGCCCAGGCCGAACGCGCGCAGACCGCCAGCCGCCTCATCACCATGGGCGAGATGGCCTCCAGCGTGGCGCACGAGCTGAACCAGCCGCTGACCGCCATCAACAACTACTGCAACGGCATGCTCTCGCGCATCAAGGCGCACCAGATCTCGGAGGAAGACCTGGTGATCGCCCTCGAAAAGACCGCCAAGCAGGCGCACCGGGCCGGCCAGATCATCCAGCGCATCCGCGCCTTCGTGAAGCGCAGCGAGCCCAACCGCACCCTGTCCGAGGTCGACAGCATGGTCGAGGCCGCGGTGGAACTGGCCGAGATCGGCATGCGCCGCTACAACGTGCGCCTGAGCTACACCCTGGCCGACCTGCCGCCGCTGCTGGTCGACCCGATCCTGATCGAGCAGGTGCTGGTCAACCTGATGAAGAACGCGGCCGAGTCGATTGCCCAGGCACAGCGCCCGCCGCAGCAGCGCCAGGTGGAGCTGTCGGTGCTGCCGGCCACGGTCGAGGGCCGGGCCGTGGTGGAGTTCGCCGTCACCGACACGGGCAAGGGCATCGACCCCGAAGTGATGGAGCGCCTGTATGAGGCCTTCTACACCACCAAGGCCGAAGGTCTGGGCATCGGCCTGGGCCTGTGCCGCACCATCGTCGAGTCGCACCAGGGCCGGATGAAGGCCGAGAACCTCTACAATGGCGCCGAAGTCACCGGGTGCCGGTTCTCCTTCTGGATCCCCCTGGCCGACGCGGCGCCCGACCAGGCGGCACAACCCAACCAAGCAGAGAGAGTCTCAGGGTAAAGCATGAGTTTGATTCCGAAAAAAGGCACGGTGTATGTGGTGGATGACGACGAAGCCGTGCGCGATTCGCTGCAATGGCTGCTCGAAGGCAAGGACTACCGGGTACGCTGTTTCGACTCCGCCGAATCCTTCCTCAGCCGCTACGACCCGCGGGAAGTCGCATGCCTGATCGTCGACATCCGCATGGGCGGCATGACCGGTCTGGAACTGCAGAACCGCCTGATTGAGGCGCGCTCGCCGCTGCCCATCGTCTTCATCACCGGCCATGGCGACGTGCCGATGGCGGTGGACACCATGAAGAAGGGCGCCATGGACTTCATCCAGAAGCCCTTCAACGAAGACCAGCTGGTCAGCCTGGTGGAGCGCATGCTGGACGCCGCGCGCGAGTCCTTCAGCGTGCACCAGCAGGCTGCCAGCCGCGACGCCCTGCTGTCCAAGCTCACGCTGCGCGAGAGCCAGGTGCTGGAGCGCATCGTCGCCGGCCGCCTGAACAAGCAGATCGCCGACGACTTGGGCATCAGCATCAAGACGGTGGAAGCGCACCGCGCCAACATCATGGAAAAGCTCAGCGCCAACACCGTAGCCGACCTGCTGAAGATCGCGCTCGGGCAGGCGGCCCCCAAGACCACCTGACACTACAAACAAAATAGCACTCCACGCCCGCTGCATAAGACCTAGCGGGCGTTTTTACTTAGAACTCCGGGAACACCATGACGCAGACCACCGGCCGCCTGATCGACGGCAACGCCCTCTCCAAGCAACTGCGCGCCGACGTGGCGCAGCGCGCCGCCGCGCTGAAGGCGCGCGGCATCACGCCCGGGCTGGCGGTGATCCTGGTCGGCGACAACCCGGCCTCGCAGGTCTATGTGCGCAACAAGGTCAAGGCCTGCGAAGACAGCGGACTGCACTCGGTGCTGGAGAAGTACGAAGCCAGCATGACCGAAGCCCAACTGCTGGCCCGCATCGACGCGCTGAACAACGACCCGTCCATCCACGGCATCCTGGTGCAACTGCCACTGCCGGCGCATATCGACGCGCACAAGGTGATCGAGGCCATCTCCCCGGCCAAGGACGTGGACGGCTTCCACGTCGCCAGCGCCGGCGCGCTGATGGTGGGCCAACCTGGCTTCTGGCCCTGCACGCCCTACGGCTGCATGAAGATGCTGGAGAGCATCAACTACGACCTGAAGGGCAAGCATGCCGTGGTCATCGGCCGCTCCAACATCGTGGGCAAGCCGATGGCGCTGATGCTGCTGGGCCAGAACGCCACCGTCACCATCTGCCACAGCGCCACCAAGGACCTGAAGGCCATGACGCTGCAGGCCGACGTGATCGTGGCCGCCGTCGGCAAGCGCAATGTGCTCACGGCCGACATGGTCAAGCCCGGCGCGGTGGTGATCGACGTCGGCATGAACCGCAACGACGAGGGCAAGCTCTGCGGCGACGTGGACTTTGAAGGCGTGAAGCAGGTCGCGGGCTGGATCACCCCGGTGCCGGGCGGCGTCGGCCCCATGACCATCACCATGCTGCTGGTCAACACGCTGGAAGCCGCCGAGCGCATGGCCGCGGCCTGATCGACATCATCAACAAATGCAATGGCCGGCCTGGTTGAAACAGCCAGTGCCGGCCTTACTATTTCATTCATGAACAATCCCCTGCTCGACTTTTCCGACCTCCCACTGTTCGACCAGATCCGCCCGGAGCATGTGGCCCCGGCGATCGATGCCCTGCTGCAGGAGTCGGACGCCGCACTGGCCACCGTCACCGCGCCTGACTTCCCGGCCGACTGGACGGCGATTGCCCGCGTGCTGGACGTGGCGACCGAGAAACTGGGCCGCGCCTGGGGTGCCGTGAGCCACCTCAACAGCGTGGCCGACACGCCTGAGCTACGTGCCGCCTACAACGCCGCCCTGCCGCGCGTCACCGAGTTCTGGACCCGCCTGGGCGCTGACGAGCGCCTGTACGCCAAGTACAAGGCCATCAACCCGTCCACGCTCACTGCCGAGCAGCAGCAGGCGCACCGGAACGCGCTGCGCAACTTCGTACTGGGCGGCGCGGAGCTCACCGGCCCGGCCAAGGAACGCTTTGCCGAGATCCAGGAACGCCAAGCCGAGCTGAGCCAGAAGTTCAGCGAGAACACGCTCGATGCCACCGACGCCTTTGCCTACTACGCCAGCGCGGCCGAACTCGACGGCCTGCCCGACGACGTGAAGCAGGCCGCCCGCGCCGCCGCACAGAAGGACGGCAAAGAGGGCTACAAGTTCACCCTCAAGATGCCGAGCTACCTGCCGGTGATGCAGTTCGCCAAAAGCAGCGAGCTGCGTCACCGCCTCTACCGCGCCTACACCACGCGCGCCTCCGACCAGGCCGAAGGCGAAGGCAAGAAGTTCGACAACACGGCCCTGATCCGCGAGATCCTGGCCCTGCGACAGGAAGAAGCCCGGCTGCTGGGCTACGTCAACTTCGGCGAGGTGTCGGTGGTGCCCAAGATGGCCGAGTCGCCGCAGCAGGTGATCAGCTTCCTGCGCGACCTCGCCGCCAAGGCCCGCCCCTATGCCGAGCAGGACGTGGCCGACCTGCGTGCCTTTGCCAAGGACGAATTGGGCATTGCCGACCCACAGCCCTGGGACTGGCCCTACATCTCCGAGCGACTGAAGGAGGCACGCTACGCCTTCAGCGAACAGGAGGTCAAGCAGTACTTCACTGCGCCGCGTGTGATTGCCGGCCTGTTCAAGATCGTCGAGACCCTGTTCGAGGTGGCCATCCGCCGCGACACGGCGCCGGTCTGGCATCCGGCGGTGGAGTTCTACCGCATCGAGCGCAACGGCCATCTGGTCGGCCAGTTCTACCTCGACCAGCCAGCCCGTGCCGGCAAGCGCGGCGGTGCCTGGATGGACGACGTGCGCGCCCGCTGGCTGCGCCCCGACAGCGGCCACCTGCAGATGCCGGTGGCGCACCTGGTGTGCAACTTCGCCGAAGGTGTGGACGGCAAGCCTCCGCTGCTCACGCACGACGACGTCATCACCCTGTTCCATGAGTTTGGCCACGGCCTGCACCACCTGCTGACGCAGGTGAACGAGCGCGATGTCTCCGGCATCAGCGGCGTGGAGTGGGACGCGGTGGAATTGCCCAGCCAGTTCATGGAGAACTTCTGCTGGGAATGGGACGTGCTCAAGCACATGACGGCCCATGTAGACAGCGGCGAACCGCTGCCGCGTGCGCTCTACGACAAGATGATCGCGGCCAAGAACTTCCAGAGCGGCCTGCAGACGCTGCGCCAGATCGAGTTCGCGCTGTTCGACATGTTGCTGCACACCGAGCACGATCCGGCGCAGGACTTCCTGCCCCTGCTGGACCTGGTGCGCTCGGAAGTGGCCGTGCTGCAGCCGCCGAGCTGGAGCCGCACCGCCCACACCTTCAGCCACATCTTCGCCGGCGGCTATGCGGCGGGCTACTACAGCTACAAGTGGGCTGAGGTGCTGAGCGCCGACGCCTACGCCGCCTTCGAGGAAACAGTTGGTAAGGACGGCGCACCCAGCGTGCAGACCGGGCGACAATACCGGCTAGCCATCCTGGAAGCCGGCGGTAGCCGCCCGGCCATCGAGTCCTTCAAGGCCTTCCGCGGCCGCGAACCCAGCCTCGATGCGCTGCTGCGCCACCAGGGCATGAGCAACTAGTCGAAGGGAATCTGCACACCATGACACGGCCTCTGCACCGAAGCCCGGTCCGCCTCGCGGCCATGCTGCTGCTCGCCGGAGCAGCCCTCAGTGCCCAGGCCCAGGCCATCTACCGCATCGTTGGCCCCGATGGCCGCGTCACCTTCTCCGACAAACCACCCACCCCGGGCGACAAGGCCACGGCCCTGAGCGCCGACGGCCGCGGTGGGAGTGAAGCCACCTCCGGCAACACCCTGCCGTTCGAGTTGCGCCAGCTCGCCAGCCGTTACCCCGTCACGCTGTACAGCGGCGCCAACTGCGCGCCGTGCGACAGCGGCCGCCAGTTGCTCAGCAGCCGCGGCATTCCGTTCAGCGAGCGCACCATCGCCACATCGCAAGACATCGAGGCACTGCAGAAAATCAGCACCGAAGCGGCCTTGCCGGTGCTGACCATCGGCGGCCAGCGTCTGCTGGGCTTTGTAGAGTCGGACTGGAGCCAGTACCTCGATGCAGCGGGCTACCCCAAGACCTCGCAACTGCCGCCGGGCTACCACCGACCGGCCGCCACGCCGCTGGCACCGCCCCCGCAGCCCATCCCGGTCAACGCTGCAGGCGCCGCACCTGCTGCTCCGGCGGCACAGGACGCCGTGCCGCCTACGGCCCCTGCCCCCAACCCGGGCAACCCGGCCGGCATCATTTTCTGAACCGACGCTCCCTCGCGGGAGCATCGCGCCTCAGAACGTCAGCGTCTTCACGCCGCTGGCCGTGCCCAGCAGGCAGACCTGGGCGCGCTGGTGCGCGAACACGCCCACCGTCACCACCCCCGGCCACTGGTTGACTTCGGATTCAAATGCCAGCGGGTCGGTGATGTTCAGGCCGGTCACATCGAGGATGTGCTGGTCGTTGTCTGTCAGCAGTGGCTCGCCACCCTGCATGCGCACCTTGGCCGTGCCGCCCAGCGCCGCAAACTGGCGCACCAGGCGTTGTGTGGCCATGGGAATCACTTCCACCGGCAAGGGGTACTTGCCCAGCGTCTGCACCAGCTTGGACTCGTCGGCGATGCAGACGAAGCGGCGCGACTGCGCCGCCACGATCTTCTCGCGCGTGAGCGCCGCGCCGCCGCCCTTGATCATGTAGCCGCGGCCGTCAATCTCGTCGGCACCGTCGATGTAGACCGACAGCTCGCCCACGGCATTGGCGTCAAACACCTGGATGCCCAGCGCCAGCAGGCGCTCGGTGCTGGTCACCGAGCTGGAGACTGCGCCCTTGATCTGGTCCTTCATCGACGCCAGCGCGTCGATGAACTTGTTGACCGTGGAGCCGGTGCCGACGCCCACGATTTCGCCGGGCACCACGTATTGCAAAGCCGCCTGGCCGACCAGGGTCTTGAGTTCGTCTTGGGTAAGCATGTCTGGAAAGAGTAAGGGGGTTGATCTGGGAAAATCGCGGTATCGCACCGAATTATCCAAGATGTCCCTCATCCCCTACGCCCTCTCCCGCGCCGTGCTGTTCCGCATGGACCCCGAAGCCGCACACGACTTCACCATCGACATACTGGCCCGCACACAGAACACGCTGCTGGACTGCAGCTACCGCCAGCACCGCGTGGACGACCCGGTGCGCCTCGCCGGCCTGACCTTCCCCAACCGCGTCGGCATGGCCGCCGGGCTGGACAAGAACGCGCGCTGCATCGACGGCCTGGGCGCCATGGGCTTCGGCTTCGTGGAGGTGGGCACCGTCACCCCGCTGCCGCAGCCGGGCAACCCCAGGCCGCGCATGTTCCGCCTGCCGGCTGCCAACGCGCTGATCAACCGCATGGGCTTCAATAACGATGGGCTGGAGGCCTTCATCGCCAACGTGAAGAAGGCCACCTTCCGCCAGCAGGCCTCAGGTTCCAAGCTGCCCATGCTGCTGGGCCTGAACATCGGCAAGAACGCGGCGACGCCGATCGAGCGCGCCACGGAGGATTACCTCATCGGCCTGGCCGGCGTCTACCCGCACGCCGACTACGTCACCATCAACATCTCCAGTCCCAACACCAAGAACCTGCGCGCGCTGCAGAGCGATGAGGCGCTGGACGCCCTGCTCGGCGCCATCGCCGCCAGGCGTGAGCAACTGGCACAACAGCACAACAAGCGCGTCCCCGTCTTCGTGAAGATTGCGCCGGATCTGGACGAGGAACAGGTCAAGGTCATCGCCGCCACCCTGCTGCGCCACGGCATGGACGGCGTCATCGCCACCAACACCACCCTCAGCCGCGACGCCGTGCAAGGCCTGGAACACGCCGCCGAGACCGGCGGTCTCTCCGGCGCCCCGGTGCTGGAGGCCAGCAACCGCGTCATCCGCCAGCTGCGCGCGGCCTTGGGCCGTGACTACCCCATCATCGGCGTCGGCGGCATCCTGAGCGCCGCAGATGCGCTGAGCAAGATCGACGCCGGCGCCGACCTGGTGCAGATCTACACCGGCCTGATCTACCGCGGCCCGGAGCTCGTGCGTCAGAGTGCGGAAATGATCAAAAACAGGCTGAAGTAGAGATCTAGCGGGCGCTGACAGCTACTGTTTCGATAGCATCTCGGCGACGTACTCGCCGATCGCCATGCTGCTGGTCAGCCCTGGCGACTCAATGCCGAACAGGTTGACCAGGCCCGGCACGCCGTGTTCGGCCGGGCCGTCGATGCGGAAATCCGGCGCCTTCTCGCCCGGGCCGTAGATCTTGGGCCGCACGCCGCTGTAACTGGGCTGTAGCGCGCCGTCGGGCAGCGCGGGCCAGTAGCGGCGCACCTCGGCGTAGAAGCCATCGGCACGGCGCGGGTCCACGGTGTAGTCGATGGTCTCGGGCTGCTTCGTGTCCAGCCATTCCAGATCCGGGCCAAACTTGGCTTGCCCGCCCAGGTCCAACGTGAGGTGTACACCCAGCCAAGCGTCGGCCGGTGCCGGGTAGATCAGGCGCGAGAACGGCGAGCGGCCGGCCAGGGCGTAGTAGCTGCCCTTGGCATAGCTCTCCTGCGGCACATGACGCGGCTCCAGCCCTTGGAAGCGGCGCGCCAGCGCGCAGGCGTGCAGCGCCGCCGAGTTGACGACAAGGGACGCCGCGATTTCGCTGCCATCGGTCATGCGCAGCACATGGGGCGCACCGCCCTGCCCCAGCACGGCGGATTCGACCGCCGAACCCAGCGCCACCATGCCACCTGCATTCCCCAGGTCGCCCTGCAGCGCCAGCATGAAGCCGTGGCTGTCCACGATGCCGGTGGTAGGCGACAGCAACGCCGCCGTGCATTGCAGCGCGGGCTCCAGCGCCTGGGCTTGCGCCGCGTCCAGCCATTGCACTGGCACGCCATTGGCCGCCGCCTTGTCCTGCAGGCCGCGCAAGGCCGCCGCTTCGGCGTCGGTGGTGGCCACGACCAGCTTGCCGCAGTTGCGGTGGTCCACGCCATGGCTGGCGCACAGCGCGTAGAGCAGCTCCTTGCCGCGCACGCACAGCTGGGCCTTGAGCGAACCGGGCGTGTAGTAGAGGCCGGCGTGGATCACCTCGCTGTTGCGCGAACTCACACCCTGGCCGATGGCGGTCTGCGCTTCGACGACGATCACCTCGCGCCCGGCCAGCGCCAGGGCCCGCGCCACCGCCAAGCCCACGACACCGGCCCCGATCACCACGCTATCGACTTGTTCCACGGTTCAGCTCCGCATCCGACAACAGACAAGAAAAAAGGACCGGGCATTGCTGCCAGGTCCTTTTGGTTTGGTGGGCGATACATGGATCGAACATGTGACCCCTGCAGTGTGAATGCAGTGCTCTACCGCTGAGCTAATCGCCCTGAAATCCGTTTTCTTGAAGGCTTGCGTCTTCAGGAAAACCAAGATTATGCCACAAGTTTTTCGGGTGGCGCCTCAGGCGAGTTGACGCCACACCGTCTTGCCACCGCTGGCCTTGTCGAGCTGGGCCAGAAGGTCGTCGTGCGCGGCCAGTTCCTGCTCGTTGGCCACCAGCACCGGCAGCTCGAAGCGGCTCAGGTCCACGCGCTCAAAGCTGCCGCTGGTGCTGCCGGCTTCGGCCACATCGATCAGCAGCGCGTCCTGCCCGCGCGTGAGGTTGATGTAGACGTCCGCCAGCAGCTCGGCGTCCAGCAGCGCACCGTGCAGCGTGCGGCCGGAATTGTCCACGCCCAGACGGTCACACAGTGCGTCGAGCGAGTTGCGCTTGCCGGGAAACATCTCCTTGGCCATCACCAGCGTGTCGGTGATGCTGGCCACAAACTCGGCAAACCGAGGCTTACCAATGAGTTCCAGCTCCTTGTTCAGGAAGCCGACGTCGAAGGCCGCGTTGTGGATGATGATCTCGGCGCCCTGCAGGTAATTCAGAATCTCTTCGGCCACCTCGGCGAACTTGGGCTTGTCGCGCAGGAACTCGTTGCTGATGCCGTGCACGCGCAGCGCGTCCTCGTGGCTGTCGCGCTCCGGGTTGATATAGAAATGCAGGTTGTTGCCGGTGAGCTTGCGATGCAGCAGCTCCACGCAGCCAATTTCGATGATGCGGTCGCCGCCTTCGGCGGACAGACCGGTGGTTTCAGTGTCGAGGACGATCTGGCGCATGACCGTCATCATACCGATCCGACGTCCTCCAACACTGCGACGCCGGAAACGAAAACAGCCCCGCGCGGGGGCTGCTTTGCATGAACGCCGGGAAGCCGGCTCAGTGGTTTTCTTTGGCGAGGTTGATGGTGTACTTGGGGATCTCCACCACGAGGTCCTTCTGCCCCAGGATGGCCTGGCAGCTCAGGCGCGAGTTGGGCTCCAGGCCCCAGGCGCGGTCGAGCATATCCTCTTCGTTCTCGTCCAGCTCATTGAGCGAATTGAAGCCTTCGCGCACGATCACGTGGCAGGTGGTGCAGGCGCAGCTCATGTCGCAGGCGTGCTCAATCTCGATGTCGTTGTCCAGCAGCGCCTCGCAGATGGAGGTGCCGGCCGGCGCACTGATCTGCGCCCCCTGGGGACAGAGCTCGGCATGGGGAAGGATCTTGATGATGGGCATGGTGGGCTCGGGATGGGGGTCTCAGACCGTTTCAATGTTCTTGCCGGCCAGCGCCTGCTGGATGCCGCGGTTCATGCGCAGTGCAGCAAAGGCTTCAGTGCCCTTGGCCAGCGCTTCGGTGGCGGCATCGATGGCAGCGGCATCGTCTTGGGTGCGGATGGCCTCAAGGCTGGCCATCAGCGCGTCGACCGCCGCACGTTCGTCAGCCGACAACAGGTCGCCGTCGGCCGCCAGTGCGCTGCGGGTGGCCAGCAGCATGCGGTCGGCCTCGACACGCGCTTCCACCAGCGCGCGCGCCTGCATGTCCTGCTGCGCAGTGCTGAAGCTCTCCTGCAGCATCTTGGCAATCTGCTCATCACCCAGGCCGTAGGACGGCTTGACGGCAATGCTAGCCTCCACGCCGCTGGTCTGTTCCTTGGCGGCCACATTCAGCAGACCATCCGCGTCGATGGTGAAAGTGACGCGGATGCGCGCCGCACCGGCCGCCATGGGCGGGATGCCACGCAGCTCGAACCGCGCCAGGCTGCGGCAGTCGGCCACCAGGTCGCGCTCGCCCTGCACCACGTGCAGGGCCATCGCGGTCTGGCCGTCCTTGTAGGTGGTGAAGTCCTGCGCCATGGCGGTGGGGATGGTCTGGTTGCGCGGCACGATGCGCTCCACCAGCCCGCCCATGGTCTCGATGCCCAGCGAGAGCGGAATCACGTCCAGCAGCAGCAGGTCGCCCGCCGGGTTGTTGCCGGCCAGCTGGTTGGCCTGGATGGCGGCGCCCAGCGCCACCACCTCGTCCGGGTTCAGGTTGATGAGCGGCTCGCGGCCGAAGAACTCGCCCACGGTACGACGGATCACCGGCATGCGGGTGGACCCGCCGACCATGACCACGCCCTGCACCTCGTCCACCGCCAGCTTGGCGTCGCGCAGCACCTTGCGCACGGCACTCATGGTGCGCGTGGTCAAGGCGGCGGTGCAGGCCTCGAACTGGTCGCGGTTGAGCGAGAAGTCCACCGCGCCGCTGGAGAGTTCCAGCTCGACGGTCACGATCTCTTCGTCCGACAACGCTTCCTTGGCGGCACGCGCCTCGGCCATCAGGCGGGCCTGGTCTTCCGGCGTGTCGGCGGTCAGGCCGGTCTCGGCCAGCAGCCAGTCGGCCAGCGCGCGGTCGTAGTCGTCGCCGCCCAGGGCCGAGTCACCGCCGGTG
>JAYRLJ010000441.1:0-2361 GCA_041905305.1 Hylemonella sp.
GGTTGCGCAGCGTGTCGCCGCGCACCACCTGAAAGTCCTCGATGCCGTGGAGGAACAGGTTCATCCGCGCGATGGACGAGGTGGTGAGGTTCTTCTCTTGTCCGTACAGCTTGCCCCACAGCCGCTTCACGTCGCCATGCTGTTCCTTCACGTGCTGCACGGCGGCCAGCAACATGCCGCCGGTACCGCAGGCCGGGTCGTAGATGGTCTCGGCTTCTTTGGGATCGAGCATGTCGATCATCAGCCGCACCACGCTGCGCGGGGTGTAGAACTCGCCGGCCTTCTTGTTGGTGGCGTCGGCGAACTTCTTGATCAGGTATTCGTAGGCGTCGCCAAGCAGGTCCGAATTGACGTTCTTGTTGCCGAACGGCAGCTTGGAGAAGTGCTCGATCAGGTCCTTGAGCAAGGCATCAGACAGCCGATCCTTGTTCGACCACTGGGCATCGCCGAACACGCCGTACAGGGTGTCGGGGTTGGCTTTCTCAATCTCGCGCATCGCGCGCTGAAGGGCCGCCCCGACATTGCTGGCCTTGGTGCGGACGTCGTTCCAGTGACAGTCTTCCGGGATCTGGAAGCGGTGCGACTCGGGAAACCAGGCCAGTTGCTCGTCGCCGGTCTCATCAACAATCTCCTGGTACTCCTCGTCCCAGACGTCGCAGATGCGCTTGAAGAACAGCAGCGGAAAGATGTAGGTCTTAAAGTCAGCCGCATCCACCGGGCCGCGCAGGATGTTGGCGGATTCCCAGAGGTGGCTTTCGAGTTGGCTGAGGGTGATTGTCGAAGCTGCTTGCGTCATTTGGATGGCGTGCTCTTGACTGGCGTTTTCGCGAGGCCATCGGCGTGCAGATCGTGCGCGCGGGCGTACTCCAGCACCAGGATTTCGATCATCGAAGCCACCGAGCGGCGCTCGCGCTCAGCCGCCAAGCGCAAAAGCTGCTTGATCTCAGCGGAGGTGCGGATGGATAGGGTTTCGTCCTTCAGGCGTGACATGGCAGCGTCTCGTCAGTGATGTCACGCAAATGTACTGCATTTTGCCCCACCTCGCCACGACTCTCGTCAGGGCGTGGATTCCGTGCTTGAGGCGGCTCGATGACGCGGCCCCTTAGCGGTAGTCGGCTTTACAGGGCGCTCCGCCTCGATGGCGATGGGTTGCAGGGCATGCCGCCTGCTGGCCTGATTGGCTTGCCCGTAGTGTCGCCGTGTCTTGGCGCTGGCATGTCCCAGCCCCTGGCTGACTGAGTCCGCAGCCGCGTGCCGTTTCAGGTCGGCCGCCCATTGGTGGCGCAGGCAGTAAGCCGTGATAGCGTGCTTGTGCTTCGGCCAGAGGCTATGTGCTAGCCGACGGACTTCGACGGTGAAGTTGACTGGGCTGTCAATGCAAACGAGCAATTCCCGCCGCCCCGCTAGCCGGATGCGCAGAGCCTCCAGCAATGGATGGGGATCGTGTGCGCCATAGGCGATCAAGCGGTGCGGCTGGCCTTGATGCGCCTTGACCTTGGCGCCATCGATCTCGAATCTGATCTCGCCCATGCCGCTGCGCGGATTGTTCACCCGGCGAATGTGCACGCCTTGCCGGAGCTCTTCCGGGCGGCAGCCGGTCAGCGCGGCGACCAGAATCGCATCGGCATACTTGCCTTTCGCAGCGCGCTGATACAGTTGCTCGCGCCAGTCGCCGGGGAGGCCGCGCAAGGCTTGCCGCTTGCTGGCACGCTTGCGGCGCTCACCGGCAGAGCCGCTTTGTCGGGCTGTCTCGAACTCGCGCAGAAATGTACGCTGTTGTTGCAATTGGGCCTGGATGGCCATGACTTGCAACCTGTCCGCAGGCCGAGCAGAGAGCGCGGAATGCAGGCTTTTCAGGTGCCCGACAAGATCGGCGTACAGGCAGTAGCGAAATGCTGCGACGCGTTTGTAGAAGGTTGTCGGACGCAGGGTGGCCGTCATGACTTCGGCCACCCCACCTTCGGCGTAGCGGGCACGCTGCAACAGCGTTCGGCCGAGCTGGCGATAGTCTTGCCTGGTCTTGCTGCTCAAGCTGGCAAATTCATCGACAGGAAGCATGGCTTGCATCTCGCGTCGGCACGATTCGATCAGCGCAACCATCTCATCCGCGTCGATCATTGCTTCCGGCCCTGTGGAGCATCGCTTTCAAATCGGCGATGGCCTTTATGCGTTCAGCCTTTGTCTTTTGACGCTCGGCTTCTGACTGTTGTACAGGAGCGCGCGACTGCGCTGCCTCCATCGCCTCCTGTCGGTTCTTTCGCCAGCGGGCGATATTCGGTGCGAACTCGGCGATGAATTCTCCCGCGACAGCGCTATTCATCACGGCCAATAGCCATGAGCGCACGGAGCGGATGCCCGCGT
>JAYRLJ010000059.1:0-12966 GCA_041905305.1 Hylemonella sp.
CTGGCCCTGCTGGGCCGCAATGGCACCGGCAAGACCACCTTCATGAACACGCTGGCCGGCGCCACGCGCCAGCATGGCGGCACGATCACGCTCGATGGCGTGGCCTTGCACAAGGTGCCGCTGCACCTGCGCGCCGACGCCGGCATCGGCTGGGTGCCGCAAGAGCGCAACATCTTCAAGTCGCTCACCGTCGACGAGAACCTGACCGCCGTGGCGCGACCGGGCCCCTGGACGCCGGCACGCGTGTACGAGATGTTCCCGCGCCTGGCCGAGCGCAAGACCAACCTCGGTACCCAGCTCTCGGGCGGTGAGCAGCAGATGCTGGCCGTTGGCCGTGCGCTGGTGCTCAATCCCAAGCTGCTGTTGCTGGACGAGCCCCTCGAAGGCTTGGCGCCCATCATCGTGCAGGAGCTGCTGCGCGCCATCCGCCGCATCACGCGCGAAGAGGGCCTGAGCGCCATCATCGTCGAGCAGCACCCGCAGGCCATCCTGGCCATCTCGGATGTGGCGGCCGTGCTGGATCGCGGCACGGTTGTGCATGCCAGCACGGCTTCGTCGCTGCTGGAGCAACCTGAGCTGCTGGACCGTCTGCTGGGCGTGGCGCGCTGAGCGTGCTGCACGCGTCGCTCTGTACTGATTCCACGAGGAGAGATTCATGAGTCTGCTGATCAACCGTCGCGTCGCTGCTGTGGTGCTGGGGACCTGCCTGGCCTCGGCGGGCTGGGCGCAGAGCTTTCCGAGCAAACCGCTGCGGATCATCGTTCCCTTCGGCGCCGGCGGCGTGGCCGACCTGACGGCGCGCACCGTGGCGCAGAAGCTGTCCCAGAGCCTGGGCCAGCCGGTCGTGATCGAGAACAAGCCCGGTGCCGGCGGTGTGGGCGCCTCCGACACGGTGGCCAAGTCCGCGCCGGATGGCCACACGCTGCTGCTGATGTCGAACGCCAGTGCCGTGAGTGCCACCCTGTTCAAGTCGCTGCCCTATGACACCGTGAAGGACTTCACCCCGGTCAGCACGCTCGGCTTCTTTGACATCGGTGTCGTCACGGCAGCGGATTCGCGCTTCAAGACTCTTGGCGAGCTGCTGGCCTACGCCAAGGCCAATCCGGGCAAGCTCAATGTGGGCAGCATCAATATCGGCAGCACGCAGAACCTGGCGGCTGAACTGTTCAAGACCAATGCCGGTGTCGACATGCAGATCGTGCCCTTCAACGGCACGCCTGCCGTCATCAACGCACTGCGTGGTGGCCAGATCGACGTGGCGGTGGAGATCTTGTCGCCCATCATGGGGCAGATCAAGGGTGGCGCCGTGCGCGCGCTGGCCGTGACCGACACCACCCGCTCGGCCCTGCTGCCCGATGTGCCGACCACCAAGGAAGCGGGCCTGCCGAACTATCAGGCCTCGTCGTGGAACGCGCTGGCGGTGCCGGCCGCCACCCCGAAGGACGTGGTGGCACGCCTGCACCGCGAGATCGTCGCGGCCGTGCGCGATCCGGAAGTGAACAAGAAGTTGCGAGACCTCAACATTGAGCCGCGCACCCAGACGCCGGAGCAGACCCAGGCCTTCCTGCAAAGCGAGATCAAGCGCTGGGGCGACGTCATCGTCAAGGCCAACATTCCACGGCAGTGACGATGGCCTGGCGCATCGGCGTCATAGGCTACGGCGAGGTCGGCAAGATCTTCGCCCGCGGTCTGAAGGAGCAGACTGGCGACTGGGCCGGCGCCTGGGATCTGAAGTTTGCCGACGCCGCGCTAGGTGAAGCGGAGCGTGGCCATGCGTCGGCCAGTGGCGTCGAGCCATGTGACTCGGCCGCCGCACTCTGCGAACGTGCCACGCTGATCATCTCGTCGGTGACCGCCTCCAACACGCTGGCGGTGGCGCAGGAGGCGGCGCGCCATGTTCGCCCTGGCACCTTCTTCCTCGATGTCAACTCCGCCTCGCCTGGCACCAAGGCGCAGTGCGCGGTCCTGATCGAGTCTGCCGGAGGGCATTACGTCGAAGCCGGCGTCATGACCTCGGTGCCCCCCTATGGCATCCGGGTGCCGATGTTGTTGGGCGGCGCCAGGGCAACTGAACTCGCCGGCGTGCTGCAGGGCTGGGGCTTGGACGCGAAGGCCGTGGCCGAGCAGATCGGTGTGGCCTCGGCCATCAAGCTGTGCCGCAGCGTCATGATCAAGGGGCTGGAGGCGTTGGTGATCGAGAGCTACGCCACGGCGCGTGCCTACGGCGTGGAGGAGCACATGATCCCCACGCTGTACGAGACCTTTCCCGGCATCGACTGGCACAAGCAGGGCGCTTATTTCTTCAGCCGCGTGGCCCAGCATGGCAAGCGGCGCGCCGAGGAAATGCGCGAAGCCGCCAACACCGTGGCCGAGGCCGGCTTCACGCCCTTCATGGCCGCAGCGACGGCTGAGAAGCAGGATTGGGTGGCATTGCAGTCGCGTGCCGGTGTCTTTGACGGTCTGGCCAAGGATGCACCTTGGCAGGCCTACGCCGATCGCCTGCTGCAAACGCTATCAAAAGAGTAGCGTATAGCGCTCATCGCGTGTGGCGCAGAACCTGATTTGATGCTCAATCCGGCTTGATGCGGCCGGCCTGCACCACCGGGCGCCAGCGCTCGAGTTCGCGTGCGATCAGCGTACCGAAGGCCTCGGGCGAATTCGGCATGGCGACGGCGCCTTCGCTCTGCAGGCGGTTCTTGAGTTCGGCGCTGCCCAAGGCCAGGTTGATTTGTGCGTTGAGCTTGCGCACGATGTCGGCCGGCGTGCCGGCCGGGGCCACCACGCCATACCACTGGTCGGCTTCGAAGCCGGGGTAGCCGCTTTCGGCCACCGTCGGCACCGTGGGCAGCACCTCCAGGCGCTGACGGCTGGAGACGGCCAGCGCGCGCAGCTGACCCGACTTGATGAAGGGCAGCAGCACCGGCGCCCCGGTGAACAGCAACTGCACCTGGCCGGCCACCAGGTCCTGCACCGCCGGTGCCGCGCCACGGTAGGGCACATGCACCATGAAGGTCTGGCTTTGCAGCTTGAGGTATTCCATCGCCAGGTGCGCGGCGCTGCCATTGCCGCCCGAGCTGTAGTTGAGCTGGCCCGGCCGTGCCTTGGCCAGCGCGATCAGCTCCTTGACGGTGCGCGCCGGTACCGAGGGATGCACCACCAGTACATTGGGCACGTTGGCCATCCAGGCCACTGGTGTGAAGCTCTTCACCGGGTCGTAGGGCAGGCGGGGGTAGATCAGCGGATTCACCGCCAGCGTGCCGATGTGGCCCATGAGCAGGGTGTAGCCGTCGGGTGCAGCCTTGGCCACACGGTCGGCGCCAAGCGCGCCACCGGCACCCGGTACGTTGTCGATCACCACGGGCTGGCCCCAGGCCTTGGTCAGTTCCTGGGCCAGGGCACGCGCGAGGATGTCGGAGCTGCCACCGGGCGTGAAGGGCACGACCAGGCGGATCGACCGCGTGGGATAGGCGGCCGGCTGCGCCTGCGCCAGCGGGCTGGCCAGCGCGGCCATCAGAAGCATTCGTCGTTGCACGGGCAGTGTCATAGCGTGGCCTCGATGCTGCGGCGCAGTTCCGGCGTGATCTCCGGCATGACGCCGAACCAACGCTCGAAGGCGGGCCGCGCCTGGTTCAGCAGCATGCCCAGGCCGTTGACCGTCGGGTTGCCGCGCTGGCGGGCGGCAGCCAGCAGCGGCGTTTCCAGCGGCACGTAGATGATGTCTGACACCAGGGCGCGCGACGGCAGCTTTTCCAGCGACAGTTCCAGCGGCTCCTGGCCCTTCATGCCCAGGCTGGTGGTGTTGACCAGCAGGGCGCAGCCATCCAGCGCGTCGGCGCGTTGTTCCCAGGGCACGGCCTTGATCGGGGCGCCGAACTCCGCTGCCAGTGCCTGGGCCTTGTCCAGGCTGCGGTTGCACAGACGGATCTCCTTGGCGCCGCGCTCGGCCAGCGCGACCAGGATGGCGCGCGCCGCACCGCCAGCGCCCAGCACGGTGATGGGGCCGGCATCGGCACGCCAATCGGGCTGGGCGTCGAGCAGGCTCTGGATGTAGCCATAGGCGTCATTGTTGTAGCCCACCAGCGTGCCGTCGGCTTCCACCACGATGGTGTTGATGGCGCCGATACGCGCCGCCAGCGGATCTACGCGATCCATCAGCGGCATGGCCGCCACCTTGTGGGGAATGGTGAGATTGCAGCCGGCAAAGCCCAGGGCACGCAGGCCGCGCACGGCATCACCGATGCGCTCCGGCTGCACCGGCAGCAGCAGGTAGCTGCCGTTCAGGCCGTACTGGCGGATCCAGTGGTTGTGGATGGCGGGCGAGCGCGAATGCGCCACCGGCCAGCCCATCACGCCGGCGAGGATGAATTTCTTGTCATTTGCCATGGAGATTCTCGGTGTGTCACGGGTTGGCCAGCGCGGCCGGGCCGAAGAGCTGGGCTGCCACTTCCTGGATCAGCGCCAGCATGGCCTGCTGCGTCATGGTGGTGGTGCGGTTGGCGGACGTGGCCAGCGCGAGCTTGCCGCTGAGCTTGGGGTCGACGATGGGCCGCGCCTCGAAGGCATCGGGGTGGGCTGAGGTGGCCAGCGCGTAGTGCGGCAGGATGGCGTAGCCGGCACCGTCGGCCACCAGGTCCAGGATGGCGGCCACGCCATCGATCTCGAGACTGATGCCCGGCTTGCAGCCAATACCGGCCATGGCGGTCTCTACCAGCATGCGGATGGCGTTGGGCCGGCTCGGGATCACCAGCGGCAGTTCGCTGATCTCCTTGAGCGTGACCGTGGTCGGCGTCGCCTTGGTCTTGGCGGCGCGCGGGCCGATCAGGAACATCTGCTCCTCGAACAGCGGCTGGGTGTCCAACTCGGGGCTGGGCGAGGGGTTGTAGAGCAGGGCAATGTCCAGCCGGCCGGTCTGCAGGTCTTCCAGCATCGACATGGTCAGCCCTTCACTGATGGACAGGGCCGCATTCGGCAGGCGTTTGCGGAACTCGCGCGTCAGCGGCACCGTCATCAGGCGCGCAATGCTGGGCGGCAGGCCCACCGCCACGCGTCCGGCCAGGGCGCCGCGTACCCGGCCGAGGTCTTCGCGTGCCCGCTCGACTTGGTGCAGGATGCCGCGGCCGTGCTCCAGCAGCAGCTTGCCGGCCTCGGTGGTGGTGACGCCGCGGCCATTGCGCAACAGCAGGTTCTGCCGCAGCTCCACCTCCAGCAGGCGCACCTGACGGCTCAGCGCGGGCTGGGCGATGTCCAGCACGCTGGAGGCCCGGGTGAAGCTGCCCAGTTCGGCCACGCGCACGAAATACTCGAGTTGTTTCAGGTCCATGTTTTGGGGGATAGCTTCGGTTGCATTATGCCGAAATGTGATACCTGCTAGTGAGGCCGCTGCCTTGGAATCTCAGCGGGGCCTCACGACAATCAGTATCCAAATTGACAAAAACGGATCAGTATTCCGCCTTTCCTTTTCGACCCCTCATGAGCACGCAGATCAACGGCATTTCGTCCATGGCCACCCGGCAGGTTCTGGCTGAACTGGTGGCGAGTTATCAGCGCCAGACCGGGCAGTCGGTGCACATCGAGTCGGTCGGTGGGGTGGATGCGGCCAAGCGGGTGCAGGCCGGCGAGGCCTTTGACGTCGTCATACTGGCCTCCGATGCCATCGACAAGCTGATCGCTTCCGGCCAGGTGCTGCCAGGGCGCGTGGATCTGGTGCACTCGGGCGTGGCGGTGGCGGTGCGCGCCGGCGTGGCCCAGCCCGATATTTCCAGCGAAGACGCAGTGCGTGCTGCCGTGCTGGCCGCGCGCAGCGTGAGCTACTCCACCGGCCCGAGCGGCGTGGCGCTGGCCAAGCTGTTCGAACGCTGGGGCATAGCCGAGCAGATCAAGGACCGCATCGTCACGCCGCCGCCGGGCATTCCGGTCGGTTCACTGGTGGCCAAGGGCGAGGTGGAGCTGGGTTTCCAGCAGCTGAGTGAGCTCATCAACCTCGAAGGCATCACCGTCGTCGGTCCGCTGCCGCCCGCCATCCAGATCACCACCACCTTCTCGGCCGGTGTCTGTGCCAGCAGTCAGCAGGCCAACGCTGTGCGCGCCATGCTGGCCTACATGGCCTCGCCGCAGGCCGCCGACGCCAAGCGTCGCCAGGGCATGGACCCGGCATGAACCGATTTTGAATTCCAGGAGACCTCTCATGAAAAAACCCATGATCATCGACTGTCACGGTCACTACACCACGGCGCCCAAGGCGTTGGAGAACTGGCGCAACCAGCAGATTGCCGGCATCAAGGACCCGGCGGTCATGCCCAAAGTGGCTGACTTGAAGATCAGCGACGACGAACTGCGCGAGACGATCGAGACCAACCAGCTGCGCCTGATGAAGGAGCGCGGCTCGGACCTCACCATCTTCAGCCCGCGCGCCAGCTTCATGGCGCACCACATCGGCGACTTCAATGTGTCGAGCACCTGGGCCGCCATCTGCAACGAGCTCTGCTACCGCGTCAGCCAGCTGTTCCCGGACCACTTCGTGCCGGCCGCCATGCTGCCGCAGAGCCCGGGCGTCGATCCCAAGACCTGCATTCCCGAGCTGGAGAAGTGCGTCAAGGAATACGGCAACGTCGGCATCAACCTGAATCCTGATCCGTCCGGCGGCCACTGGACCAGCCCGCCGTTGTATGACAAGCACTGGTACCCGATCTACGAGAAGATGGTCGAGTACGACATCCCGGCCATGATCCACGTGTCGACCAGCTGCAACGCCTGCTTTCACACCACCGGCGCGCACTACATCAACGCCGACACCACGGCCATCATGCAGCTGATCCAGGGCGACCTGTTCAAGGACTTCCCGACGCTGAAGTTCATCATCCCGCACGGCGGCGGCGCTGCGCCCTACCACTGGGGCCGTTACCGCGGCCTGGCGCAGGAGATGAAGAAGCCGCTGCTGCAGGACCACCTGCTGAAGAACATCTTCTTCGACACCTGCGTCTACCACCAGCCCGGCATCGACCTGCTGACCAAGGTCATCCCGGTCGACAACATCCTGTTCGCCTCCGAGATGATCGGTGCCGTGCGCGGCATCGACCCCGAGACCGGCGCCTACTACGACGACACCAAGCGCTACATCCAGGCCACGGCCAACCTCAACGACGAGCAGCGTTACAAGGTCTACGAAGGCAATGCGCGCCGCGTGTTCCCGCGCCTGGACGCCCAGCTCAAGGCCAAGGGCCGCTGAGCGAGCGCAACGAATTCAAGAACCCCTACAGAGGACACCATCATGAGCATCAACGGCCCCCTGGGCATCGTCAAACGCAACATCGTGCGTGCCGACAAGGCCGCTGTCGAGAAACTGGGCAAATACGGCGTCGCCACCGTGCATGAGGCGCAAGGCCGCGTTGGCCTGATGCAGCATTACATGCGCCCGATCTATTCCGGCGCCAAGATCTCCGGCACTGCGGTGACCGTGCTGCTGCACCCGGGCGACAACTGGATGCTGCACGTCGTGGCCGAGCAGATCCAGCCCGGCGACATCGTCGTGGCTGCACTCTCGGCGCCCAACACCGACGGCTTCTTCGGTGACCTGCTGGCGACTTCCTTCAAGGCGCGCGGCGCCCGCGGCCTGATCATCGACGGCGGCTGCCGTGACGTGGCTGAGCTCAAGGCCATGGACTTCCCGGTCTGGAGCAAGGCCATCAGCGCCAAAGGCACCATCAAGGCCACGCTGGGCTCGGTCAACGTCCCCGTGGTGTGCGCCGGCATGATCGTCAACCCGGGCGATGCCATCGTGGCTGACGACGACGGCGTGGTCGTCGTCAACGCCGCCGACGCGCAGAAGGTGGCCGATGCCGCCGAAGCGCGCGAGGCCAACGAAGGCGAGAAGCGCGCCAAGCTGGCTGCCGGCGTGCTGGGCCTGGACATGTACAAGTTCCGCGAGCCGCTGGAGAAGCTGGGCCTGAAATACATCGACTGACGTACGGTCCACGGCCGTGTGGAGCCGCCTGGTTCCTCGCGGCGCAGTGAAAACAGGGCATAGACACAAGACACAACAAGGAGAAACCGGCATGCTTGCAGCCACCCTGTCTCGTTCGCGCCGGCTGGTCCTGGGGCTGGTCGCGGCATGCGCGTTCTCGGCCTCTTCGCTGCCGGCCGTGGCCCAGCAGTTCCCCACCAAGCCAGTGAAGATCGTGGTGGGGTATGCGGCCGGCGGTGCCGTGGACACGGTGGCGCGCACCGTCGGCCAGGCGCTGGCGGCCAGCATGGGCCAGTCTTTCTTGGTGGAGAACAAGCCGGGTGCCGGCACGAACATTGCCGTCAAGTACGTCATCGGCGCCGAACCCGACGGCCACACGCTGATGATGGCGGCCAACGCACTGGCCGCGAATGCCGCGCTCTACCAGCCGGCGCCGTTCGACCCCGAGCGTGACCTGGTGCCGGTGTCGCTCATCGGCCGCGTGCCGGTGGTGATTGCAGCCAATGCCAGCGCGCCGTATGCCAACGTCAAGGAACTGATTGCCGCGGCCAAGGCGCGGCCGGGCAGCATTTCCTTCGCTTCGCCGGGCAACGGCTCCACGCCGCACATGGCGATCGAGTTCTTCAAGCGCGCCGCCGGCATCTCGCTGCTGCACATCCCGTACCGCGGTGGTTCGCCGGCCATCACCGATGTCATCGGCGGCCAGCTGCCGCTGGTGGCGGTGAATGCGTTGGAAGTGCAGCCACACGTCAAGAGTGGCCGCCTCAAGGTGTTGGCGGTGCTCAGCCCCAACCGCACCGCCATCTTCCCCGATGTGCCGACCATCGCCGAGTCCGGCTACCCCGGCTTTGAAGCCTCGGTCTGGTACGGGCTGGTGGCGCCGGCCGCTACGCCCAAGCCGGTGGTGGCCAGGCTGCATGCCGAAGTGCAGAAGGCCCTGCAGACGCGCGAGGTGCGCGAGCGCATGACGCAGGTTGGCGGTGAGGTGATTCCCGGCAGCGCCGATATGTTCGCCAACCTGATCCGCTCCGAGCGTCAGCGCTACGAAAAGCTGGTGCGCGAAGCCAACATCAAACCCGATTGACATCCACGCAGACAAAAGAAAGAGACTCATGAGCAAACCCACAACAGGTCCGTTCGAAAAGACCGCTGGCTGGCTGGACTGGTACACCGGCCCGAGCAAGCCGCGCTTCCAGTTGCCCGCCGGTGCGGTGGACGCGCACTGCCACGTCTTCGGCCCCGGTGCCGAGTTCCCCTACGCCCCTGAGCGCAAGTACACGCCGTGCGACGCCAGCAAGGCGCAGCTGTTCGCGCTGCGCGACCACCTGGGCTTTGCGCGCAACGTCATCGTGCAGGCCACCTGCCACGGTGCCGACAACCGCGCCATGGTCGACGCCTGCCTGGCGTCCAACGGCCGTGCGCGCGGCGTGGCCACCGTCAAGCGCAGCGTTACCGACGAGGAGCTGCAGGCCCTGCACGCCGCCGGCGTGCGCGGCGTGCGCTTCAACTTCGTCAAGCGCCTGGTCGACTTCACGCCCAAGGATGAGCTGATGGAGATTGCCGGCCGCATCGCCAAGCTGGGCTGGCATGTGGTGATCTACTTCGAGGCGGTGGACCTGCCCGAGCTGTGGGACTTCTTCACCGCACTGCCCACCACCGTGGTGGTGGACCATATGGGCCGCCCGGACGTGAGCAAGCCCATCGATGGCCCCGAGTTCGAGCTGTTCGTCAAGTTCATGCGTGAACACAAGAACGTGTGGAGCAAGGTCAGCTGCCCCGAGCGCCTGTCTGTCAGCGGCCCGAAGGCGCTGAACGGCGAGCAGGCGGCGTACAAGGACGTGGTGCCGTTTGCGAAGCGCATCGTGGAAGAGTTCCCCGACCGCGTGCTGTGGGGCACCGACTGGCCGCATCCCAATCTCAAGGACCACATGCCGGACGACGGCCTGCTGGTGGACTTCATCCCGCACATCGCGCCGACGGCCGAGCTGCAGAGGAAGCTGCTGGTGGACAATCCCATGCGTCTGTACTGGCCGGAGGAAGTGGCCAAGTAATGTGCGGGGCAGACGTCGCGCTGCCCTCAACCGATTGGAGAAACCTATGTCGCTCGAAAAACCCTACCTGGACGTGCCCGGCACGACCATCTTCGACGCCGAGCAGAGCCGCAAGGGTTACTGGCTCAACCAGTTCTGCATGTCGCTCATGAAGGCCGAGAACCGTGCCCGCTTCAAGGCCAATGAGCGCGCCTACCTGGACGAGTGGGCCATGACCGAAGATCAGAAGCAGGCCGTGCTGGCGCGCGACCTGAACCGTTGCATCGCCTTGGGCGGCAACATCTATTTCCTGGCCAAGATCGGCTCCACCGACGGCAAGAGCTTCCAGCAGATGGCCGGCTCCATGACCGGCATGACCGAGGAGGAGTACCGCGACATGATGATCAGCGGCGGCCGCTCCGCAGAGGGCAACCGCTACGTGGGCGAAGACGGCGACGCCCAGGCCCATCGTCAACCCCAAGGAAAAGCTGGCAAGAAAGAGAGCGCCTGACATGGCCAAGATCACCGCATCCGTCTACACCTCGCACGTGCCGGCCATCGGCGCCGCACTCGACCTCGGCAAGACCCAGGAACCCTACTGGCAGAAGGTCTTTGCCGGCTACGACTTTTCCAAGCAGTGGATGAAGGACAACACGCCCGACGTGATCTTTCTGGTCTACAACGACCACGCCACTGCCTTCAGCCTTGACATGATCCCCACCTTCGCCATTGGCACCGCGGCCGAGTTTGCCGTGGCCGACGAGGGCTGGGGTCCGCGTCCGGTACCCAAGGTCATCGGCCATCCGGACCTGGCCTCGCACATCGCGCAGTCGGTCATCCAGCAGGACTTCGATCTCACCATCGTCAACAAGATGGACGTGGACCACGGCCTGACCGTGCCGCTGTCGGTGATGTGCGGCCAACCGCAGGCCTGGCCCTGTCCGGTGATTCCGTTCGCCGTCAACGTCGTGCAGTACCCGGTGCCCAGTGGCAAGCGCTGCTTCCAGCTCGGCCAGGCCATTCGCCGCGCCGTGGAGAGCTATGACCAGCCGCTGAAAGTGCAGATCTGGGGCACCGGCGGCATGAGCCACCAGCTGCAGGGGCCTCGCGCCGGCCTGATCAACAAGGAATGGGACAACGCCTTCCTCGACCGCCTGATTGCCGACCCTGCCGGTCTGGCTGAGGTGCCGCACATCGAGTACGTGCGGGAAGCTGGTTCCGAAGGCATCGAGCTTGTGATGTGGCTCATTGCCCGCGGCGCCATGAGCGACGTGGCCGGCACCGGCCCGGCACCCAAGGTTGCACACCGCTTCTACCATGTGCCCGCGTCCAACACGGCTGTGGGCCACCTGATTCTCGAAAACCAGTAAGGACTGACCATGACCATCAAAGTAGCCCTGGCCGGTGCCGGTGCCTTCGGCATCAAGCACCTCGACGGCATCAAGAACATTCCCGACGTTGAAGTCGTCTCCCTCATCAGCCGCGACCTGGAGAAGACCAAGGAAGTGGCCGACAAGTACGGCATCAAGCACGTCACCACCGACCTGGCAGACAGCCTGAAGCTCAAGGAAGTCGACGCCGTCATCCTGTGCACGCCCACCCAGATGCATGCCGCGCAGGCCAAGGCCTGCCTGGAAGCCGGCAAGCACGTGCAGGTGGAGATTCCGCTGTGCGACGTGCTCAAGGAGGGCGAGGAAGTTGTTGCCCTGCAGAAGCAAAAAGGCCTGGTGGCCATGTGTGGTCACACCCGCCGCTTCAACCCCAGCCACCAGTTCGTGCACAAGAAGATCAAGGCTGGCGAGTTCAACATCCAGCAGATGGACGTGCAGACCTATTTCTTCCGTCGCACCAACATGAACGCGCTGGGCCAGCCGCGCAGCTGGACCGACCACCTGCTGTGGCACCACGCCGCCCACACCGTGGACCTGTTCGCCTACCAGGCCGGCAGCCCGATTGTGAAGGCCAATGCCATCCAAGGCCCGATCCATCCGAATCTCGGCATTGCCATGGACATGTCCATCCAGCTCAAGGCCGCCAACGGTGCCATCTGCACGCTGAGCCTGTCTTTCAACAACGATGGCCCGCTCGGCACCTTCTTCCGCTACATCGGTGACACCGCCACCTACATCGCCCGCTACGATGACCTGTTCAACGGCAAGGACGAGAAGATCGACGTGAGCAAGGTCGACGTGTCGATGAACGGCATCGAGCTGCAGGACCGTGAGTTCTTCGCCGCCATCCGCGAAGGCCGCGAGCCCAACGCCAGCGTGGCGCAGGTGCTGCCGTGTTACCAGGTGCTGCACCAGCTGGAGCAACAGCTGAAATAGGCGCACCCCCAGGCTGCGCGCACTTCGTGTCGCTTCGCCACCCCCCTCAAGGGGGCAACGCCAGCGGCCCGGCGAAGCCGCTTCCGCGGCGTTTCCCGATTCGGGAGGTGTGCCGCGGATCGTTCAAAGGACAATAGGGTTGGATCACTCGCGCAGGCGATGTGCTCTGACCCTTTTCCGTTGTTGGAGGAAGTAAGAATGCAACAAAGAAAACTCGGCCCCTTCGAAGTCTCCGCACTTGCCTTCGGCTGCATGAGCCTGAGCTATGCCTATGGCGTGCCGCCGTCGCCCGAGCACGGCGAGCGCGTGCTGCTGGCCGCGCTGGATGCCGGCATCACCCACTTTGACACCGCCGCCCTCTATGGCTTCGGCATCAACGAGCAGCTGGTCGGCCGCGTGCTCAAGCCCTACCGTAGCGAGATCGTGCTGGCCAGCAAGGGCGGCATGGCCGGTGTGCAGTTCCCCGACGGCGTGAAGCGCGTCATCGACGGCCGGCCCGAAGCCATCCGCCAGAACTGCGAAGACAGCCTGCGCCGCTTGGGCACCGACGTCATCGACCTCTACTACCTGCACCGCTGGGACAAGAAAGTGCCCATCGAAGACAGCGTGGGCGAGATGTCGCGCCTGGTGGAACGCGGCCTGGTGCGCA
>JAYRLJ010000060.1:0-12728 GCA_041905305.1 Hylemonella sp.
TTGCCGGCGGCGATTTCCTGCGTGGCGCCACGCAGGTTGGCCACCTCATGGCGCACATCACGCACGACGGTGCGCACCGACAGCGCCATCTGTGCCATCGCCAACTGCAGCGCCGCAATCTCGTCCTTGCCGGTGACCTGGATGAAGCTGGTGAGGTCACCGCTGGCAATCAGGTTGGCGGTTTCCACCACCTCCTTCAACGGTCGCAACGTCATGCGCATGGCCAGCATGGCAGCCGTCGAGACCGTGAATGCGGCCACTACAGCCGTGACCCAGTGCGGCGCGTCCAGTTGGGCGGTGACAAACGGGCCCGCGGCCGCCCACAGGTTGAGCAGCACGATCTGGCTGCGCAGGCCCGGCGTGAACGTACGGACGATGGCGCCCAGCCAGTCGGCCCGGATCACCTGCCCGTGCCGCAACTGGTGCAGCCGGCGGCCGCTCTCAGCCTCGGCACGCATGGTGGCATAGAGCGCCTCGGCGGCCTGCACTTCCTCGTCCTTCGGCTTGGTGCGCACCGACAGATAGCCGATGATCTCCGCGCCCTTGCGCATCGGCGTGGCATTGGCACGCACCCAGTAGTAGTCGCCGTTCTTGCGCCGGTTCTTCACCAAGCCGGTCCAGGGCTTGCCACCCTGGATGGTCTCCCACATGTCGCGGAAGGCCTCTTCCGGCATGTCCGGATGCCGCACCATGTTGTGCGGCTGACCCATCAACTCCTCGCGCGTGTAGCCGCTGACAGAAATGAAGTTGTGGTTGCAGTAGGTGATACGACCCTTGAGGTCCGTGACCGAGATCAGCGTCTGGTCGGCCGGGAAGTCGTAACCCGTTTGCGTGACAGGCAGGTTAAGGCGCATGGATCAACGTCCCTTCTTGTCGTTGTCGTCGGGAAAATCGCCAAGAATGGCAATTTATTTGATAAAAATGTCATTGTCCGGATGGCGTCTCACCTTTGTCAAGCACGAGCAGACGGGTTTTTTCAAGGCATCTCTTCGGACACCTGGGCGGAATCACCCCAGACGCTGAAGTTGCGCGCTCACGGCCCGGATGTCCAACGGCTTTTGCAGAAAGGCGGTCGCACCGGCCGCGCGGTAGTAATCCCAGTTTCCCTGGAGGTCGTCGCCACTGACCAGCACCACCGGCGGGTGGGGTCGCGCCGGGGTGGATTGCGCGCGTAGCGCGGCCAGTGTGGCCATGCCGTCGAGGACCGGCATGTTCAGGTCAAGCAGGATCGCATCAAACGACTGCTGCTGCAGGATCTGCAGGGCACGCTCGCCATTGCCGGCCAAGGCGCCAGAATGACCGAGTTCACGCAGCAGGCGCGCGGCAATACGCTGCTGGATGGGGTCATCGTCAACGACCAGAACGCGCAGGGTTCGCTGGGGTGGCATGGGTAAGGCAGAGAAAAACAGCCCCCATGGTAATGAGAATCCGCCGCGGCGGACGGCACGCTCAGTTGATCAGCAGCCTGGACGAGCGCGGTACATGCGCCATCAGGAACTCCATCTGGTCGGCCAGGATGCGGCGGTTGCGCAGAATGAAGTCTTCCCACAGGCTGGGCACATAAGGCGCATAGAGCAGAGGCATGTTGGCCTGCTCGGGCGTGCGGTGGCTCTTGCGGTGGTTGCAGGCACGGCAGGCGGTCACCACGTTCATCCAGTGGTCCTGCCCGTTCTGCGCGAAGGGAATGATGTGCTCGCGCGTCAGCTCGGTTTCGACGAAATGGTCGCCGCAGTAGGCGCAGACGTTGCGGTCGCGCGCGAACAGCTTGCTGTTGGTCAGGCTCGGGCGCAGGTTGAAGGGATTGATGTTCGGCACGCCTTTGGTGCCGATGATGCTGTTGACCGTGATGATCGACTGCTGTCCGGTGATGGCGTTGTGGCCGCCGTGGAAGACGGCGATCTCACCGCCAGACTCCCAGCGCACCTCATCGGCGGCGTAGTGCAGTACCGCTTCTTCAAGCGAAATCCACGACTGGGGCAGCCCCTGGGCCGACAGCTTCAAGACTTTCAAAACACGCCTCCTGACCGGTTGCAACAACCATCCAAACGGAACGCTTGCGTCTGCGGCAGCCGGCCGGGCCATGCTGCCTCGCCATGGGGGACAATATACCTTGTTTTGATGACAAATTGGCGGCAGTTGCTTCAGGTTACAGCGCTGCCTGCTATCAAAAAGATACTGATTCCATGAAGGTCTTCCGCGGCTTCCACCACCCCGGCATCGCCCCGGCCTGCGCCCTGACCATCGGCAATTTCGATGGTGTGCACCGCGGCCACCAGGCCATGCTGGCGCTGCTGCGCGGCGAGGCCGCGCAGCGCGGCGTGCCGAGCTGTGCCATGACCTTCGAGCCGCACCCGCGCGACTATTTCGCCGGCGTGACGAAGAACGCCGACCTCGCGCCAGCCCGCATTGCCACCCTGCGCGACAAGCTGGCCGACCTGCAGCGCTGCGGCATTGACCAGGTGATCGTGCTGCCCTTCGATGCCCGCCTGGCGAGCCTGCCACCGCAAGCCTTCATCGACCAGGTGCTGGTGCAGGGCCTGGGGGCGCGCTACGTGCTGGTGGGCGACGATTTCCGCTTTGGCGCCAAGCGCGCCGGCGACTACGCCTTGCTGGACGCTGCCGGCACCGCACATGGCTTCGACGTCGCACGCATGAACAGCTACGAGGTGCATGGCCTGCGCGTGTCGAGCTCAGCCGTGCGTGCGGCCCTGGGCGAAGGCCGCATGGCGGATGCCGCCCGCCTGCTGGGCCACCCGTACCACATCTCCGGCCATGTGGTGCACGGCCGCAAGCTCGGGCGCGAACTCGGCTTCAAGACGTTGAACCTGCGCTTTGCCCACTGGAAGCCAGCCGCCAGCGGCATTTTCGCGGTACTGGTACACGGCCTCGCCCCCGAGCCGCTGCGCGGTGTGGCCAACCTGGGCGTGCGCCCCTCGCTCGATCCGAATGATGTCAACGGGGGCCGCGTGCTGCTGGAAACCCATTGCCTGGACTGGCCGACCCATCTGGGCGCCGAGGGGGCCTACGGTAAAATCATGCGCGTGGAACTGCTGCACAAACTGCACGACGAGCTGCGCTACGACAGTCTGGACGCCCTGACCAAGGGCATAGCCAAGGACTGCGACGATGCACGGGCGTTCTTCGCCTCCATGCACGCCGAGACGCACCGACAGACCACGCGCGACCGAATTTAGACGCCCTCGTCACCACGGTCGTCGCCCTTCGACCACGCTCAGGGCACACGGCTTATTCCATTGCCCCCAACCTCCGCGTTCGGGCTGAGCGGGTCGAAGCCCACACGAAACCATCGCCATGTCTGACACCAACAAACCGGATTACCGCAGCTCCCTGAACCTGCCCGACACGCCCTTCCCCATGCGTGGCGACCTGCCCAAGCGTGAGCCGGGATGGGTGAAGGAATGGGAAGACAAGGGCCTGTACAAGAAGCTGCGCGCGGCACGCGCCGGCGCGCCGAAGTTCATCCTGCACGACGGCCCGCCCTACGCCAACGGCCAGATCCACATCGGCCACGCCGTCAACAAGGTCCTCAAGGACATGATCGTCAAGGCGCGCCAGCTCAAGGGGCTGGATGCACAGTACATCCCGGGCTGGGACTGCCATGGCCTGCCGATCGAAAACGCCATCGAGAAACTGCACGGCCGCAACCTGCCGCGCGACGAGATGCAGGCGAAGAGCCGCGCCTTTGCCACCGAGCAGATCGCGCAGCAGATGGCCGACTTCAAGCGCCTGGGCGTGCTGGGCCAGTGGGACCACCCCTACAAGACGATGGACTTCGTCAATGAGGCGGCGGAAATCCGCGCCTTCAAGCGCGTGATGGAGCGCGGCTTCGTCTACCGCGGCCTCAAGCCCGTGTACTGGTGCTTCGACTGCGGCTCGTCGCTCGCCGAATTCGAGATCGAGTACCAGGACAAGAAGAGCACCACGCTGGACGTGGGCTTCGAATGTGCCGAGCCCGAGAAGCTGGCCGCCGCCTTCGGGATCCCGAAGCTGGAGCAGCCGGCTTTTGCTGTGATCTGGACCACCACCGCCTGGACCATCCCCGCCAACCAGGCGCTCAACCTGAACCCCGAGCTGGAGTACGCGCTGGTGCAGACCGAGCGTGGCCTGCTGGTGCTGGCCGCCGTGCTGGTCGAGAAGTGCATGGAGCGTTTCAAGCTGTCCGGCAAGGTGCTCGCCACCACGCTGGGCAAGAACCTGGGCCTCATCAACTTCAAGCACCCGCTGTACGACGTCGATGCGGGCTACCGCCGCCTCAGTCCCGTGTACCTCGCCGACTACGCCACCGCCGACGACGGCACGGGTATCGTGCACTCGGCACCGGCCTACGGCGTGGACGACTTCAACAGCTGTGTCGCCCACGGCATGGCCTACGAGGACATCCTCAACCCGGTGCAAGGCAACGGCTCTTATGCGGCGGACTTCCCGCTCTTCGGCGGCCTCAACATCTGGAAGGCTGTGCCGGTGGTGCTGGATGCCCTGAAGAACGCCGGGCGCCTGTTCGCCACCCAGGACATCACCCACAGCTACCCGCACTGCTGGCGCCACAAGACGCCGGTGATCTACCGCGCCGCGGCGCAGTGGTTCGTGCGCATGGACGAGGGCGAGGGCATCTTCACCAAGGACAAGGCGCCGCAGACCCTGCGCCAGATGGCACTGGCTGCCATCGAAGAAACCAACTTTTTCCCCGAAAACGGCAAGGCCCGCCTGCGCGACATGATCGCCAACCGGCCCGACTGGTGCATCTCGCGCCAGCGCAGCTGGGGCGTGCCCCTGCCCTTCCTGCTGGATGTGGACAGCGGCGAACCGCACCCGCGCACGCCGGAGATCATCGACCTGGCCGCCGATGTGGTGGAAAAGGGTGGCATCGAGGCCTGGAGCAAGCTCACTGCCGCGGATATCCTGCAACGCATCGGTGACCAAGGCAATGCCGCGCAATGGAGCAAGAGCAGCGACATTCTGGAAGTGTGGTTCGACTCCGGCACCACCCACACGACGGTGCTCAAGACCTCGCACCCGCACAGCGGCCATGAGGACGGCGGCCCCGAGGCCGATCTCTACCTGGAAGGCCACGACCAGCACCGCGGCTGGTTCCACAGCTCGCTGCTCACCGCCTGCGCCATGTACGGCCGCGCGCCCTACCGCGGCCTGCTGACCCACGGCTTCACCGTGGACGGCCAGGGCCGCAAGATGAGCAAGAGCGTGGGCAACGTGGTGGCCCCGCAGCAAGTCAGCGAGAAGATGGGCGCGGAGATCATCCGCCTGTGGTGCGCGGCCACCGACTACTCTGGCGACCTGGGCATCGATGACAAGATCCTGGCGCGCGTGGTGGACGCCTACCGCCGCATCCGCAACACGCTGCGCTTCCTGCTCGCCAATGTGAGCGACTTCGACCCGGCGAAAGACACTGTGCCGGCCGACCAACTGCTGGAGATCGACCGTTATGCGCTGAGCCGCGCCGCCGAGCTGCAGGCCGAGATCCTGGCGCACTACGAGGTCTACGAGTTCCACCCCGTGGTGGCCAAGCTGCAGGTCTACTGCTCGGAAGACCTGGGTGCCTTCTACCTCGACGTGCTCAAGGACCGCCTCTACACCACGGCGCCGAAGTCGCTGGCGCGCCGCAGCGCCCAGACCGCGCTGTACCAGCTCACCCACGCCATGCTGCGCTGGATGGCGCCCTTCCTGAGCTTCACCGCCGAGGAAGCATGGAAGGAGTTCGGCACTTCCGAGTCGATCTTCCTGGAGACCTATGCCGATCTGGGCACGCCGGATGCCGCTCTCATGGCCAAGTGGAGAGATATCCAGCAAGTTCGCGACTTAGCGAACAAGAAGATTGAAGAAAAGCGTGCCGCGGGGCAGATCGGCGCATCTCTTCAAGCGAACATCGTCATTCGATGCGATGCGCCCGTATATTCGGAACTCCAGTCGCTGGGCGATGATCTGAAGTTCGTGTTCATCACATCGCAAGTTGCGTTGGAACCCGCCAAAGGCAGTGGTCTGACTGTTGAAGTCATGCCCTCGACGGATCAGAAATGCGAGCGCTGCTGGCACTACCGCGAGGACGTCGGCCATGACGCAGCTCACCCCACGTTGTGCGGCCGCTGCACCAGCAACCTCTATGGCGCTGGTGAGGAAAGGAAGCACGCCTGATGGCCCGCAAACCCCAAGGCACCGGCGGCATGCTGCAATGGCTGGGCCTGGCCTTCATCCTGCTGCTGGCTGACCAGTTCACCAAGGTGCTGATCCTGGGCTACTACCACCTGGGTGAGAGCACCTATGTCACGAGCTTCTTCAACATCGTGCGCGTGCACAACACGGGCGCGGCGTTTTCCTTCCTGGCCGGGGCCGCGGGCTGGCAACGCTGGTTGTTCGTCGGCATCGCCGTGGTGGCGGTGCTCGTCATCCTCTGGCTGCTGCGCTCGCATGCCGGTCAGCGCCTGTTCTCCTTTGCGCTGGCCTGCATCCTGGGCGGCGCCATCGGCAATGTAATCGACCGCCTGCTGCACGGCTATGTGGTGGACTTCCTCGACTTCCACCTGCGCAGCTGGCACTTCCCGGCCTTCAACGTGGCCGACAGCGCCATCACTGTCGGTGCCGCCTGCTTGATCCTGGACGAACTGCTGCGGGTGCGCCGCAGCCGCTGAGCCGGGATAGAAAGCGCCCGACCATGACAAAGGCCGCCTGGGCATTGCCCCTGGCGGCCTTTTGTCTTGCGGTCTAGCCGTTAATCAGATCAGAGCACAGCACCGCCACTGGGCAGCTTGCCGTTGCGACGGGCTTCCAACACTTCAGCAGTCACTTCGGCGCGGCTGCGGCTCTGTGCCACCGGCTTGGCCGGGTAACGGTTCGGGAAGCGCTCTGCCACCTTCTGGCTGGACTCGCCCTCGACGTAGTCACCGGTACGGCGGGCTTCGGCCAGTTCAGCCTCGACGTCGGCGCGGCTGCGGCTCTGCACCACCGGCTTGGCCGCGTAGCGACCCGGGAACAGTTCGTTGAGCTTCTGGCTGGACTCGCCCTGGATGATGTCGCCGGAGCGCTGGGCATCCAGCAGTTCAGCCTCGACCTGGGCGCGGGTCTTGCCGGCGGGGTCGGCAGCCAGGGCGTGGCCGGCAGCGAAGGTGGCGATGGCCAGGGTAATGACGCTTGCGTAAGTGCGGTTCATGGTGAATTTCCTTTCAAAAACAAACAAAGTTTTCTGGGCATGGCAGGAAATCGCTTTCTCGTCTGTCCAGCCTCGGTGAGTCGGATTTATTTCGATTCATCGATGGAGTGAACTTTATGACGACGTCATTTCAAGAAAAACAGCAAATATTTCAAGTAACTATTTCTAAATCAGCAATAAAATACCCGCCATGGACCGATTGCTCTCCATGCAAGTCTTTCAACGCGTGGTCGAGGAAGGCAGTTTTGCCGGCGCCGCGCGGGCGCTGGACCTGTCACCGGCGGTGGTGACACGGCTGGTGGCCGACCTGGAGCACAGCCTGGGCACGCGGCTGCTGCACCGCACGACGCGCAAGCTCTCATTGACCGAGGCTGGCAACGAATACGGCGCGCGGCTGCACGGCATCCTGCAGGACATCCAGGAGGCGGAGCAGGCCGCCGCGGCCCACAGCCAGGCGCTGCAGGGTACGGTGCGCGTCGTGAGCACGCCCACCATGGCGTCCTACTTCATTGCGCCCAGCATCGCGCAGTGGCGTGAACGCCATCCAGGCCTGCTGCTCGATCTGTCGATCGACGCCCAGCCGCTGTCACGCATCGACAGCTTCGACCTGGCGGTGATCGCCGCCGACGAAGGCTTCGATGCCAATGTCGTGGCTCGCCCGCTGGGCAGCAACAACCTGATCCTGTGCGCCGCGCCGGCATACCTGCAGCGCGCCGGCACGCCCCGTACGCCAACCGACCTGCAGCAGCATGCCTACCTCAAGCCGGTGCAGCTGCCCGGGCAGGATCAGGCCGGCCGCAGCCTGCACCTGGAGCCGCTAGACAACGGTGCTCTGACGCCGGTGGAGGTGCCTGTGACGCTGGCGCTGCGTACCGAGAGTTTCGACGTGGTGCTGCGTGCCGGCCTGGGCGGTGTGGGCTTCTTCGCCATCTCCGAGCTGATCGCCCTGCCCTTCCTGCACAGTGGCCAGCTGGTGCACCTGCTGCCCGACTGGATGCTGGGACGCCTGACGGCCTACGCCGCCGTGCCGACGCGCAAGTTCATGCCGCTGAAGACGCGCACCCTGCTGGACTTCCTCGTCGAGCGCGCCTCAGCACCGAACTGAGGCGCACGCCCATTGAACGCTTGTCGCGGCTTGCGCACCGGGCGTGCGGCTGTCAGTTCGCCTTCCCAGAGGAGAGCCAACCAGCCGACGATGCCGCGGCAGCAACGGCACGCTCTCAGGACATCGCCAGTTCAGGCGTGGTGTCCTCGATCATCAGCGGCGGCCGGTAGACGAACTCGGGGTCGTCCTTCTCCTTGCGAATCAGGGCCTCGAGCGTTCGCCGCGCCCGGATCGGCGCCTCGTCGACCTTCATGGCGACGCGTGGCACCGCGCCGCCCAGACGGTCCAGCTGCTGCTGCTGGATCTTCAGGACAACGGCATCCTCGTCGAACGTCTGTGCGATCGCCTTGCAGATCGATGCTGTCAACGCTTCGTCATCCAGCCTGCGGTTGCGCGCGACCAACCAGAAGTAGTGCGTGCTCGTCTCGGTTTCCGGCGTCAACAGATGCAGCACATGGCTGCGATAGGCGCTGTCGGGATCGGTACCGACCGGGTAGACCCCAAAGTCGGTCATGCAGATCGAGGGGGCCAGGCTGATCGCCGTCTGCCAACGATTGATGCGACCCTGATGGTCCAGCACCATGGCGAAGAAGGGCGGTGGCACGATATTGGGCATCTCCCGATGGGCGCGCACCAGCCCCTCTGCGGGGACCGTGGTCTTGACGGGAAAGCTGGGAATGCTCTCCTCTTCGTTCTGGCCGATGGTGCGCAAGTGCACCCAGCTCTCATGTCCAAGGTCCATCAGGTTGTCGACCGAGAGGCGAAAGTCAGCCTCCACATGGTGGTAGCCACGCGAAGGTGTCCACTCGGGGTGGTCGTTCCAGCGGATGTACGGCACCAGCGCAGGATCGGCCTTGCCGGCCTGTCCCACCCAGATCCATAGCAGGCCGTGGCGCTCCACCAGCGGAAAGTTGCGCACACAGGCTTGCGACGGAATGTGCGTCTGCCCCGGCGCCAGGGTGCAGGTGCCGCTGATCGAGAAGCGCATGCCGTGGTAGCCGCATTGCAGCTCGTCCCCGATGCGCGTGCCGGCCGACAAGGGCATCAGGCGGTGGGGACAGAGATCTTCCAGCGCCGCGATCCGGCCGTCGGAATGACGCAGCATGACGACGTCCACCCCAAGCAGCTTGCGCGCCACGACCTTCTGATCGTCGAGCTCATGCTTGAAGCCGGCGACGTACCAGGCGTTCTGAAGCCAGTTCATGGATGTTCCTTTCAACGGCGACGGCCAGGGTCCTGGACTGCCTTGAGGACGTCGAACTCGACGTTGTAGAGCTCGCCGTTGACGCGCTCGACCCGGCGAATGTAGACGTCCTGCACGATGTCACGGCTCTGGCCATTGATCAGGACCGGGCCACGCGGGCTCTCGAAGGTCTGACCCTTCATGGCATTGAGCAGGGCATCGCCGGTCTGGCCCTGGGTGGCCTTGAGCGCGTTGTGGATCACACGCATGCCGTCGTAGGCGGCAACGGCCATGTAGTTGGGACGCTTGCCGCCATTGGCTTTCTTGAAGGACTCGACGAACTTCTTGTTGGCCGGCGAGGGGTGCATGGCGGAATAGTGGTGCGATGTCACCACTCCCAGAGCCACATCACCCATGTCGTTGAGGATGTCGTCCTCGGTCACATCGCCGGTGGCAATCAGGCGGATGCCGGCCTTGTCCAGTCCACGTTCGGCGAACTGCTTCATGAACATCGAACCGACACCCGCCGAAAGAAAGACGAAGACCGCATCCGGCTTCTCATCACGCACCCGCTGCAGGAAAGGGGCGAAGTCCGGGTTGCGCATCGGCACCCGGATCGAGGACTTGATCGTTCCGCCATTGAGCGTGAAGCGTTCCTTGAAGGCGTTCTCGGCATCGAGTCCGGGGCCATAGTCACTGACCAGGGTCACGACATTCTTGATGCCGTTCTTGGGCGCCCATTCCGCCACGCCGACCGTGACCTGCGGCAACGTGAAGCTGGTGCGGATGAAGTACGGTGAGGCATCGATCACGCTGGAGGTGGCGGCGACGAAGACCACGGACGGGGTCTTGCTCTGGGTGGCAATCGGCGCCACCGACAAGGCCAGCGGCGTCAGGGAGAAGCCGCCAAGAAGCTGGACTTTCTCATTCACGACCAGTTCCTGGGCAACCCGCTTGGCCTGATCGGGCAAGCCGCCGTCATCCTTGATGACCAGTTCGATCTTCTTGCCGGCCACGGTGTCGCCGTGTTCACGCAGGAAGTGGCGCGCACCGGCCTCCAGTTGCTTGCCCGTGGAGGCAAAAGGCCCCGTCATGGACAGCACCAAGCCCACCTTGACGGTGCCCGCCTGCGCCCAGCTGGACATGGGGAGGCCCGTCAACGCCAAGACCCCGGCAAGGCACGCGGTTTTCAATGCAAGACGCCTGAACATCATTTCGAATCCTTTACAAAATTCAATTACGCATGCTTAATATCAGCATACTGATTATTAGAATACACATTAACTATTCGCCTAACATCGGGGTTTCCCCGATAAAAAGATGGAGACATGAGCGAAAACTGGAAGAATCTGCCGCTGAAATCGCTGCCGGGTCATCACGCACGCCGCATTCATCAGCTTGCGGTTGCGCTCTTCAACGAGGAGGTCTCGGAACTCAACCTCACCCCGGTGCAGTATTCCGCGCTTCAGACCATCTGCAGCCGGCCGGGCATCGACCAGAAGACGCTGGCGCAAACCATCGGCTACGACACCTCGACCATCGGCGGCGTGATTGATCGCTTGGAAGCCCGCGGCCTGGTGCTGCGCAACATGTCTGCGGATGACCGTCGCGTACGCCTCATCACCCCCACCGAGGAAGGGCTGCGGATCCTGAAGGCTGTCGTGCCCCGCATGCTGCGCTCTCAGGAACGTCTTCTGTCGCCTCTTTCAACTGCGGAGCGCGCGGAGTTGATGCGCTTGATGCAAGTTCTGATCGATGCCAACGCGGAACTGAGCAACATCCCGGCCCGCGACTGACCGTCACCTAGCTGCGCATCAGGTTACCGATCAGCGCCCGCAGCTTGGCCGCGGCCACCGGCTTGTACAGCAGCGCGAAGCCCGAAGCCTTGAGGTCGCGCAGCAGCTCCGGCTCGGTGTCGCCGGTCAGGATGGCCGCCGGCACTTCGCGGCCGCAATACGAGCGCATGGTTCGAATGGCCTCTACGCCAGTCCGCCCCTCACGCAGCCGGTAATCGGCCAGGATGACATCCGGCTGGAAGCCGGTACTGCGCAGCATCTCCAGCGCCTCCTCGGCCGATTCGGCCGTCACCACCGCAAAGCCCCAGCTCTCCAGCAGATGCGCCGCCGACAGGCGGATGGACTGGTCATCATCGACCAGCAGGATGGACGCCGCCAGCCGACGATCCTGGGCCGCCGCCGCGGTCTGGCGTACCGGCAGACCGGGCAGCCCCAGCGGCACCGTCACCGCGAACATGGAGCCGCGCTGCAGCTGTGAGCGCACGCTCAGCGGATGCTGCAACAAGCGCGCCAGCCCATCCACGATGGCCAGGCCCAGCCCCAAACCGCTGCCACCGTCAACCTGGGTGAACTCCTTGAAGATGGTGTGCTGCTGCCCGGGTGCGATACCCACGCCGGTGTCATGCACCTCGATGCGCAGGCTGTGACCACCCGCGCGCCGGCAGCCCAGCAGCACCTTGCCGCTGGGTGTGTACTTGATGGCATTGCTCATGAGATTGCGCAGGATGCGCTCGAGCAGCACCGGATCGCTGTGCACCCAGGCCGAACTCATCACCACGCGACACTGCAGCCCGTGCGCAGCCGCCTGCGGCTTGAAGTCGTCCGCCATGCGTTGCAGCAGGTCGGCAATGGGGAAGTCTCGCCGCGCCGGCTGGATGGCGGCGGCATCGATCTTGGAAAAGTCGAGCAAGGTACTGAGCAGGTCGCCGAACTCGCGCCCCACGGCACGAATGTTGCCCACCAGCGCCCGGCTGGGGTGGTGGGCCAGTTGCTGCTCCAGCGTGGCGGAAAACAGTTCCAGCGCCTGCACCGGCTGGCGCAGGTCATGGCTGGCAGCGGCGAAGAAGCGGGTCTTCGCCACATTGGCCTGTTCCGCGCGCTGCTGGGCGGCCTCGGCCACCTCCTTCTGCTGCGTCAACGCTTCGATCAGCGCCTGGTTGCGCAAACGCAGCCGGATCGACTCGATCAGGCTGCCCTGCATCTTGCGCGCCAACAGCAGGTTGAGCGGTAAAAAAATCAGGCCGATGATGCCGAGCGCCACAAAGATCGGCTCCGACTGCTGCAGGCAACGCAAGGCAAACGGCAGCAACGCCAGCAGCACGAACGCCCGGTGCGCCGGCAGATAGGCCGCGTGCAGCATGATCGAGACGATCGAGCTGCCGCCGACGATCAGGCTGATGGCAAACAGCGTCAGCAGGTGCGTCTGGAAAAACAGCTGCCCGGCCAGGCACAGCATGCCACCCG
>JAYRLJ010000442.1:0-2322 GCA_041905305.1 Hylemonella sp.
TGTGCGCTGCCGCCTCGGGATGCTTGGAGCGGTGGATGATCACGTCGCGCGGCTTGCCGGCGGCTTCCTGGGTTGCTTGCTTGGCAGCCTGCTGCGGGGCAGGCTTTAGGGCTCGCTTGGCAATCGCACCGCGGGCGGCGCCGAACAAGGCGCCCGCTTCTGCACCAGCGGGCAACGCCGTGCCAGTGATGGCGATGGCGGCGGCAAGCGCAGCGGCAAAGCGGCGATTCATGGTCTTCTCCCAGGGTTGTCGATCGTTCACGGTTTTGTCGACTCGTTCAGCGCTTGCGCGCCTGTTCGTGGGCCCATCGCACGGCTCGGTCGAGCCCGCTGAACGAGCCGTGTGTCCGACCGTCGGAGGTATGCACGTAGTAAGTCGTCTCAAAGAACGACTTGCTTCTGATGACGTCGTACCGCAGATGCTTGCCATAGATCACTTCGACGACTTCCTTGGACATGTTGTCTCCTAAATGCAACTTGGCGTCGGCTGCGTCGTTCATGAGCCGCCGCCGTGATGCGCAGCAGCACGTGTGGCGCACCAGGCGCGGCTTCACTACAGCGGATAAGAGCTCCGGGACTCCGTTGCCCGTCGCCCCTGAATGGCAGTCTAGACATGGCAGGTTGCTACGACGGCCACCTGTTGTGAGCGCCTAGCGAGCAGGTTCTTGCAGCGCAAGTGCGAACATGCCGTGGAGCTCTCAAACCTGGGCTGGGGTAGAGAGAGATTGCGTGAGCGCCTCTTGCCACTCCGGATCGACGACCCTGCAAGGTTCCGCCATCGGGCGCTCTCAGAGAATCACTCCGGGATCGGCTTCATCGGTGGCCCAAAGGATAGTCTGACGCAGTGCGTCAATCGAGACCCCATGCCGCTTGGAGATGAAGTCGTTCGCGTCACTGAGGGCCGTGGCAAATTGCGTCCCGGAACGCTCACGCAGATCCTGAACAGCAAGACCGCTGCTGAATGTGTCCGGCAGTGCGGCGTGCATGCGGAACGGTGGCACATCGCTAGCCGTCATGCAGACCACCGCCTGGTAGTTCTGCGTGCGTGTCAAGTCAGCAACGTTGAATGTGGGTTCGGCGTATTCCTCTACCAGCTTCGCGTCCAGCGGCGACAGGCGGAATAGCACCTTGGTCGCGGTATTAGCTAGCAGGGCATTGGTCAGATCGCCGCCGCGCCGATGGCGCAAACTGCTGAAGCTCTGCGTGGCAACGATCAGTCCCAAGCCGAACTTGCGCGCCTCACGGAACAGTGCTGGAGTCGAATCGTTGGCGAACGTATGAAACTCGTCGACAACCAAGTGGAAGGGCCGCCGAAGTTCCGGCCTGATCGACGCCCGCGAGAGCGCCGCGACGTGGAACTGCATCAACAGCAACGTGCCGAGCAACTGGCACTCTAGGTCCTGGAGGACCGCCTTCGAAAGCCGGAAAAGCACGATGCGCCCCTCGTTGATCAGACGAGGCAGGTTCACCGTGCTGGGTCGGGACAATATCCGCAGCAACACGGGATTCTGGATGAAGGGGTTGAACCGCGCGATCAGGTACGGCAGCCAGTTCTTGAAGCCATGCTCTCCATTCGTGGCAGCAAAGGTCTTGAAGTAGTCGGCCAACCTCTGATCCGCCGTCGTTAGCAGCCAGGCACGGAACTCCGCATCTTCGAAGACGCGCGCGGCATCGGCAATCGTGCCGCCGCCGGGATGACACATCGCCAGAAGCAGCGCGTGCCGCACGTGATTGCGCATCATCGGTCCCGTGCTTTCGGGCGTCTCGAACAGGCGCTCGATGATGTCGAGCACCTGATTCGCAACGAAGTTCTGCAGGAGTGCGTTGCCTCGGGTGCCCTCCAGTGGGTTCAGCGCCACGCTGAATGCCGGATCTTCGGCATCCACAATGACCACGTCGGAGGCACGCTCCCGCGGAATCATCGCCAATGTGGCGTCGAACAGGTCTCCATGCACGTCGATGAGACCCACACCGAGCCCGCGAGCGATGTCTTGCTGAAGCGTTCGCAACAGGAAATTGCTCTTGCCCGTGCCGCTACCGCCAACCACTGCGACGTGCGAAAGACGCATGGAGTCCGGCAGCGCGACGGCAGCCTCGTGGCCAGCGTGCCCGACTACGCTACCCGTTCCATCGGGCAGCTTTGCAGGGGCGGGCACCTGTTCAGGCAAGCCGAAGCGAGCCATCCTATCGTCGGGCGCGAAAAGACCGCCCAATCCCTGAGTCGACTTCAGAAGAGTCGGGGTTGTCCGGGAGTCCCAGGCAGCGTCGTCCTCAACCAGCGTGATCCGATAGGGATACCGCCCGAGAATGTCGCGACCAATT